>DAHVKR010000145.1 GCA_027320785.1 Bdellovibrionales bacterium | reverse complement strand
ACCTGAATTTCCCTACTGGGGACTTTTAGCTGTAAACGAAGGTGGGATGGCCAGTCATGGTGGAATGATTGGAATTGTTTTAGCTTGTCTCATCTTCGCTCGTCGTCACCGGATCAACTCTCTTTATCTATTTGATCTCGCCTGCATCGCCGGCCCCATTGGAGTTTTCTTTGGGAGAATTGCGAATTTTATCAATGGAGAGTTAGTTGGAAGACCAGCTCCCGATGGATTTCCATTGGGAGTGAAGTTTCCTCAGGATATGTGGCTTTGGCCCCATGATGATATCAGTCGTTTGAGTTCGCTTTCAGATGCTGCCGAAAAAATTGGAATTAATCGCCAAGACTGGTTTAAATGGGTGGATACTGTCAATTCCGATCCTGTGAGTCGACAACATATTTATGATACCATTGGAACCTTTATTAAAGATATCCAACATGGCAATACCGCTGTCACAGATGCCATTGCACCTCTTTTGACCCTTCGATACCCTTCGCAGTTATTTGAATCCTTTGGTGAGGGTCTCTTTTTATTTTTGCTTCTTTTTTTCCTTTGGAGAAAACCTCGAAAACCGGGAACAATTTGCGGTGTCTTTATTATTTCCTATGCCATTGTCCGAATTATAGGAGAGCAGTTCCGTATGCCTGATTACCAAATTGGCTATCAAGCTTTGGGGCTCACTCGTGGGCAGTGGTTAAGTATCGTCATGCTCCTTGTGGGAATCGTTTTGACGTTTATTTGGAACCGCGCGGGAAGTATTGCGGTGAATGGCTGGGGGCGAGGCCAATCCATTCGACTTCATCGTAAATAAAACGGAGGCATTATGCTGATGAAATTAAATTTAGTCTTGCTAGGGATATTGTTGGGTTTGGGTTGTATAAGTTTCGCTATTCCCATCGCGCAAAACACGAAACTCTCTAAGAAAAATATTCGCCAGGAACTTGTAGCCAAAGAATCTAAGAAGCCCACAGTTCTACAAGAGATCCAAAACAAAAAAGATGAAGAAGTTCTTTTAGATGAAGATTGGGATCAAGTTGTGAATATTCAAAAAGATGATTCCTCGCAAAACAGCGATGATAATTCAGATTTAGAGAATCAAGTCGTTCAATAAGAATTAAACAAGAACTTGAGCGAGGGGACCTGTTTTCTGTTCGCCCGTTGCTAAGTTCTTAGCTGTTACTGTTTGAGTTTGAGCCTCTGTTGTTCCTACGATCAAAGCGTATTCTGCACTGAGAGAAGCCGCTTTTTTCATTTTCTTTCCCACGTTGCCATTCCACAAAATTTCAACGGTATGACCTTGAACCCGGAGCTCATGTGCGACCTGTAAAGCCCAAAGTTCCCCAGCCTCATCGGCAGGAATCAAAGCTGCTTTTAAGGGAGTTGTGGGAATCAGACTTTCAGCCGTGAGCTCAGCGAGCCTTTCCAAGCCGGCAGCCCAACCCACGCCAGGTGTTTGCGGTCCCCCCATGCTTTGGATGAGGCCATCGTAACGTCCACCTGCGAGAACAGTTCCCTGGGCTCCCAGTTGATCTGTGACGAATTCAAATACAGTATGAGTGTAGTAATCGATTCCTCGCACCAGCGTAGAGGTCAATTCAAAAGGGACATTATTTTTTTGTAAACCTTGCTGAACCTTCTCGAAAAACTGAAGAGATTCAGTCGTCAAGGAGTCTTGCATTTGGGGACAGTCTACAATCAGCTTCCGATCCCCAGGATCTTTTGAGTCTAAAATGCGAAGAGGATTTTTCTCGAGTCGCATTTGGGAATCAGCCGATAAATCATTTTTAAATCGAGAGAAGTACTCAACCAATTTATCCCGATATTGTTGACGAGAGGTCGGATCCCCTAAGGTGTTGAGCTGAAGCTGGCAAGAGGAGAGGAGATTCAAGTCTTTCAGAAAATCAGCAGCTAATAAAATGACTTCCACGTCACTCAGAGGATGATCGTATCCTAGGCACTCAACACCCACTTGGTGAAATTGGCGATAGCGGCCCTTTTGAGGTCTTTCATAGCGAAACATAGAGCCTGAATAGAAAAACTTAAGGGGTAGCTTTTGAGCTAGCCCTTCTGAAATAAAAGCTCGAGCAATGCCCGCGGTACCTTCAGGGCGTAGTGTGAGGGAGTCACCACCGCGATCTTGAAAGGTATATGTTTCCTTGTGAACCATATCGGAAGTTTCGCCAAGGGTGCGGTGAAAAACCTCAGTGGCTTCAAAAAGAGGAGTTTCGATTTCTCCGTAGCCATAATGGCGAGCCTGGCTCCAAGCTAAATTTTCGATGTGACGAAATTTACGAGAAATTTCTGGGAGAAGATCTTGGGTTCCGCGAACACGTTGCAATGATTTACTCATAGATTATTCCTAGCATGCGAGGGGTCGAATCTCAAGCGGGGCCTTCTTGCCTTTAAACTTATTCAAGAGCACAATGACTCATCATGAAAAAGACGATTCTAATAGCGGGTGGCTTTGTATTTTTTTTGTTGGGGATCTTCTTTTTCTTTTTGATGAAAAGCCCTCCCCATGCCCAGGAGATCGACTGGAGGCAATTGGGTGATATGGACTACGTAACGGGGAAGTCGACCCCCAAGTTAGATGCCTTAAAAGGGAAAAAAGTCAAAATTCCAGGGTTTATGGTTCCGTTAGAGGATAATGTTCGAAAAGTGACGGAGTTTTTACTGGTTCCGAACCCTCAGGCCTGTATTCACATGCCAGCACCACCTCCCAATCAGATGGTTTATGTGAAAGTAAAGGGAGACGGCTTTCCAACGGCTTTTGGGCCTATTTGGGTTTATGGTGACTTTCAGATATCCAATTCAAAATCTGTTTATGGGGACGCTTCTTTTGAAATTCAAGCTGATAGCGTGGAGCCTTACCCTTAAACGTCTTGGATAATAGTCGCTCGTGGGGGTGCTAGATGAATTCTTCCATTATTCAAATTGAGAACCTAACTTTTCAATACGATCAATCACCTCCCATTTTAAAAGTTTCAAAATTTGAACTTAAAAGGGGAGAGAAAATTTTCTTAGCGGGTCCCAGTGGAAGTGGAAAAACAACTTTTCTAGAGCTGGTTGCGGGACTTTTGAATCCCACGTCAGGCCTATTGCGTGTCCTGGACGAAGATTTTTCTGCCCAAAATACTCATCATAAGGATTTGGTTCGTAAAAAATGGATGAGCTTTATTTTTCAAAGCTTTAATCTGGTTCCTTATTTAAGTGTGGAAGAAAATATTAGACTGCCTTTTTGGTTGGGTTTTCGTGATGAGAGAGGTGATGAGCAAATCACAAAAGATTTTGAACACTTGATCAAGGGTTTAGACATTGCTTCTCTTCAACACAAGAAGGTCATGGAGTTGAGCTTTGGACAAAGTCAGCGTGTAGCTGCGGCGAGAGCTTTTCTTAAACGGCCGAAACTTCTTTTAGCAGATGAACCGACTTCTGCTCTTGATAGTGATCGTCGTCAGGATTTTTTAGAGATCTTATTTGATTTAGCTAAAAATTTTGAAACATCGATGATTTTTGTTAGCCATGATCGATCTCTCGAGTCGCAGTTTGATCGTATTGTGGAGATCGGAGAGTGGAAATGAAAAACTTTATCCTGATCAGTTGGAAATCACTTTTGAATCGTTCATTTGTTGTTGGTCTGACCATCACATGTATCGCACTGAGTACAGCCTTATTACTCACTCTTGAGAAAATTAAAGACACGGCGGAGGGGGCCTTTACTCAAACAGTTAGCCAGGTAGATCTTTTAGTGGGAGCTCGAAGTGGGCAGCTGCAACTGCTTCTTTTTACCGTTTTCAATATGGGCCAACCTACGAATAATGTTTCTTGGGAGAGTTATCAATACTGGAAAAAAAATCCAGCAGTGGATTGGACCATTCCTTATTCACTAGGAGACAGTTTTCGAGGCTTTAGAACGGTTGCAACAGACGAGAATTTTTTTGAACACTACAGATACAAGGGGAATCATTCGATTCAGTTTAAAGAAGGAAAGCCATTTGAGAAAATGTCAGAAGTGGTACTGGGAGCTGACGCCGCAGCCGAATTGGGTCTTCACTTAGGCGCCAAGGCGATCATCACACACGGAGTGACTCAGGGAGTTGGGTTCGAGCATCATGATGGTCACCCTTTTCATGTTTGTGGAATTTTGAAGAAAACAGGAACGGCCGTTGACCGAGCTGTTTATTTTTCTTTGGAAGATATGGAAGCCATGCATATGGAGCATCCGCCCAAAGGGCCTGTTCCCATTCATGATATCACTTCTTTTTTCCTACGAACAAAAAACAGAATCGAAGTGCTGAAATTGCAAAGAGATATCAATGATTATTCTAAAGAACCTTTGATGGCAGTTATTCCGGGAATGGTGTTATCAGAGCTTTGGAAAAATCTTTCTTACTTTGAAGTCCTTCTAAAGGGTATTTCATGGATTGTCGCCGGATTCTCTTTGATTACTCTCCTTTTAATGATGCTCTCAAGCTTAGAGAACCGTCGACGTGAGATGACTTTGTTTCGAACTCTGGGAGCCCACTTATCTCAGATTGCCTCATTCCTTGTTTTAGAAGCTGTATGGGTCAGTGGTGTGGGCATCTTGATTGGTTGGTTTTTATCTCGAGTTGGTTTTCTAGTTTTAGGCCCTTTGATGGGAGATATCGTAGGCGTGGACTCTATTTCCTGGGGACTTCTTCCTCATGAAATATTGTTGGTCTCTTTTATTTTAGTGGGATCGATATTGATTAGCCTCATTCCTGCCGTGAAGGTCTCACGACAGGTTTTGAAAGATGGGCTGACAGTTAAGAGCTAGCTTGCAACTTTGACCTTATCAACTTTTTCAGCTTTGTAGTCAGAATATTCTGTTTTGACCTCCACGTTGAGGCCGTTTTCTTTATAGCCACGTACCTTATACATTTTAAGAGGCTCAGAACGACCTTTGACTTCAGCCGCTCCCGCTAATTCGAT
>DAHVKR010000144.1 GCA_027320785.1 Bdellovibrionales bacterium | reverse complement strand
AATGATTACTCTGTGGGTCTAGCGGATGTTTTCTCAAAAGAAGTTAAAGCTAAAGGTGGAAAAGTTGTGGCGGACGTCAGTTATCAAGCTGGCGACATTGACTTCAAAGCCCAACTCACAGAGATCAAATCTAAACACCCGGATGCGATTTTTATTCCGGGCTACTATACTGAAGTGGGTCTTATCACCTACCAAGCCCGTCAATTGGGAATTAAATCTGTCTTCCTTGGTGGCGACGGTTGGGATTCTGCTGACCTCGAAACAAATTCTAAAAAAGCAGCAAACGGAAGCTACTACTCCAATCACTACTCCACTGAAAGTACAGATCCAAAAGTTCAAGACTTTATCCAAAAATACAAAGCAAAATACAATGAGGTCCCAGATGCCATGGCCGCATTGGGATACGATGCCGCTAAAATATTGTTCGCAGCTATGGAGCGAACGACTGAAATGACACCTGAGCAAATTAAAAACGAAATCGCTAAAACAAAAGATTTTGCAGGTGTTACTGGAAATATCTCTATCGATGCGGATCGAAATGCCGTGAAGAGCGCCGTGATTGTTCAGGTTGATGGCGACAAAAGAAAATTCATTGCCAATATCAACCCATAAAGAAGTGATATGCAGGACGTCTTACAGCATCTTATCAATGGTTTAAGTTTAGGTAGTATCTACGCCTTGATAGCTCTTGGGTACACCATGGTGTATGGAGTTCTTCAGCTCATTAACTTTGCTCATGCTGATATTTACATGATGGGAGCCTTCTCTTCTTTCTATCTTTCAAGATGGTTAAACTTAGAGGCTCACCCAGGCATGGGCTCACTTGTTCTAGCACTTGTGGCCTCTATGGCTACTTGTGCCGTCCTCGGTGTGACAATTGAAAGACTCGCCTACCGTCCTTTACGAAATGCACCGAAACTTAATATTTTGATTACAGCCATTGGCGTCAGTTTGTTTTTAGAATTCACAGCTCAAGTTGTTTTTGGTGCGGACCCCAAAGTGTTTCCAACTCTCATCAACGATGTAGCACTAATCGAAACACCTTTTGTGATATTAAAAAGTTTAGATGTTACAGTATTCGTTGTAACCCTACTAGCCCTTGGAGTTTTACATTATCTTGTCTATCACACTCGCTTCGGCAAATCGATGCGAGCCATTTCCCACAGTTTAACGACAGCAAACCTACTTGGAATTAATTCAAATAAAGTGATTGTGATCACATTTATTGTCGGAAGTGCTTTGGCAGGAGTTGGAAGTGTTCTCGTTGGACTTAAATACCCTAAGATAGATCCTCTAATGGGTATCATGATTGGATTGAAGGCTTTCATCGCGGCGGTTCTAGGTGGAATTGGCAATATGACTGGCGCTGTCATTGGAGCCCTTCTGATGGGACTTTCAGAAGAATTCGTTGTGGCTTACTTATCTTCCACACTACGCGATGCACTCGCTTTTGGTCTTTTAATTGGAATATTGATTTGGAAACCCTCAGGCCTTTTAGGGCAAAACTCAATCGAAAAGGTATAATGCGAGCATTTAAGATTCCTCTTCTTACTTTTATTGCACTTCTCTTATTAGGCGTCGTTCTCCAATTCTCCGTAAACGCCTATATCCAAATTCTAATTTTGCAAATTCTGATGTTTGGAATCGCCTCGATGAGTCTCAATCTGGTCAATGGCTTTACAGGACAGTTTTCTTTAGGTCATGCTGGTTTTATGGCGGTTGGGGCCTATACGAGCGCCTATCTCAGCCAAGTTTTTCCAGGCTTTCTAGAACACACACACCTGTTAGGATTTTTTCTTTTTTCTCTCGCCGCAGGTTGTATGGCGGCTGTGTTCGGCTACCTTGTAGGTCTTCCTTCTCTTCGCTTAAAAGGAGACTACCTTGCGATTGTGACCCTCGGTTTTGGTGAAATTCTTCGTGTGATTTTACTGAACATCGAGCCTTTGGGAGCTGCTCGAGGTATTTCAGGTATTGTACCCTATCCTGAATTAGGATTTTTAGATCGATTCTGGGTAAGCTTTGCTTATGTTTCCTTCTGGTTTTTAATCTGCTTTTTTTCACTATGGAGAATCACTCGCGGTCGCTTTGGTCGACAATTCCTAAGTGTCCGGGAAGATGAGGTCGCAGCTCTCAGCTTGGGACTATCCACAACTAAAATTAAAGTTCGCTCTTTTGTGATTGCCGCTTTTTTTGCTGGTATTTCTGGATCTATTTACGCGCATCTCATTAGTATTATCACCCCCACCATCTTCGGCTTTATGATGAGTGTGAACATTGTGGTGATGGTGGTTCTAGGAGGCATGGGAAGCTTTACAGGTTCCATTGTGGCCGCAGCCTTTATGACCATTATGCCAGAGCTTTTGCGATCTCTTCAATCTGTTACAGGTGTTGACCTCCGAATGGTGATCTTTTCTCTGAGTCTTATTTTAATTATGATTTTTCGCCCTACAGGCCTTTTTGGAGAATTGGAATTTTCGGATGTCATCAAAAAATGGAAGAGGAAAAACGCATGAGCATGCTGAAAACAGAATCTCTTTCCATACATTTTGGAGGCCTTAAGGCTGTCGATCAGGTCAATCTTGAAATTCAAAAGGGTCAACTCTTTGGACTGATTGGCCCCAATGGCGCTGGCAAGACTACTTTTTTTAATCTGTTAACAGGTGTCTATCGTCCTACTCTTGGGAAAATTCTATTTGATGGAAAAGATATCACCTCAACACCCACTGTTGAAAGAAGTCACCTCGGTATTCGTCGCACCTTTCAAAATATTCGCTTATTTAAAGGCCTCACTGTTTTGGAAAATGCCCTTATCGCCTACGATCAAAAACTCTCCTATTCAATTTTTGATACTTTCGCATTAAACAAAAAATTCGACTCCCAGGAAAAAGTGGCAGCCGAAAAAGCTCTATCTCTTCTTCAGTTATTTCAACTTGACCGGCACGTTCATGAAAAGGCAGGAGATCTTCCCTATGGAGCTCAACGTAAACTCGAAATTATTCGAACTTTGATGTCCGATCCCAAATTGATCCTGCTTGACGAGCCTGCCGCCGGAATGAATCACTCCGAAACAGAGCAGCTTATGAACCTCATTCGCAAAGTCCGAGATGATTTTAACCTAACTGTCTTACTGATTGAACATGATATGAAACTAGTTATGGGGCTTTGTGAACAAATCGCTGTTCTCGACTACGGCGTTAAAATTGCCCAAGGAGCTCCTCAGGAAGTGAGTCGAAATCCGAAAGTCATCGAAGCCTATTTAGGCTTGGAGGCTGAATCATGAGTCTTCTTCTCAAGGTTTCTGATTTTCATGTTTTTTATGGCTCCATTGAAGCTGTACGCGGCCTCAATTTTGAAATAAACAAAGGCGAAATTGTTTCTTTGATTGGAACAAATGGGGCCGGCAAATCCTCCACTTTACGAGGACTATCGGGTGTTGTTGAAACAAAAGGCTCCGCCCTCCTAGAAGGCCACGAGATTCTAACCCTACCCAGTCATAAACGAGTCGAACAGGGAATTGTTCACTGCCCTGAGGGACGGGGTCTTTTCCCTCATATGACAGTCAAAGAAAACCTCGAGATTGGAACTTTCTTTCGCGCCGATAAAACAGGCCTGCAAAAAGACTATGAACTTTGTTTTTCTCTCTTCCCGCGTGTTCAAGAAAGGCTCACCCAATTAGCGGGAACTCTTTCTGGGGGTGAGCAACAAATGGTTGCTATTTGTCGCGCGATTTTGTCTCAGCCTAAGATTCTATTCTTAGATGAGCCTTCTTTAGGTTTAGCGCCCCTCATTGTTTCTCAGATCTTCTCTGTGATTACAACTCTCAATGAGCGTGGCTCCACAATTCTTTTAGTTGAGCAAAATGCTCGGCAGGCTCTTAAAATATCACACCGTGCCTATGTTCTTGAAACAGGCGAAATAATTTACCAAGGCACTGGACAAGAGCTCCTTGAAAAGAGTGAAATACAGAAAAGTTATCTTGGAATTTAAATATGATCGCGACAGCTAAAAGAAATCTCTTCTCTCTACAAGTTCTCATGGTAGGGGGATTTTCACTGATCAGCTTCTTTTATGTGAAACTGATGGGGCATCTGCAAACAGATGAAACCACTTCTTGGTTTATCTACTACTTTTCCTTTGTCGCAAACTTTCCTCATTTTCTTGTCTCCTATCAAATGCTGTATTGGGATTTTCGGAAAATGGCTTTTTCGAACTATCGATACATTGTGGCTACCGTCGTGTCGCCTGGAATATTAGCTGGTATTCTTCTCTATGGATTAGCAAAGCCTGATACAAGACTACTGGGACATCTTTTGAATTCTATGTTTTTTTTCGTAGGCTGGCACTACATCAAACAAACCTTCGGTGTCATCACGGTCTCAAATGTACAGGAAAAAATATTCTACAATAAAACAGAAAAACGAGCTTTAAAGGGGCTCCTTTATTCTATCTGGGGGATGTCTTGGATATCGCTCAATCTAGATGGCATGCAGTATTCCATGGAGGGCATTCCTTATACTTCTTTCCATTTCCCACCCATCACAATGTCCATTTCTTACAGCCTCTTTACAATGTTCGGTCTTTATTCGATTTGGTTAGCTTATAAAAAATATATCCGGGAAGGTGTGGTTATTTCTATGCCGGGCCTTGTTTCCATTATCGCCCTACTGGCTTGGTACTTACCCGTTCTTTACAATCCGACCTACTTCTTGATTGTTCCACTCTTTCACTCGATTCAATATCTCTACTTCGTCTATATTTTGAAATCAAATCAAGCAAAAAGCCTAGAGCCCAAACGAGATACGCCCGAGTCACGAAAAAGATATTTTAAAACATTTTATGGATATTTAATTTTGCCCTTTGTTTTAGGCGCTATTTTTATGTGGTTTCTACCCAAAGGACTTGATTCTTATTTTCCTCTGGTTACATTCTCGGGTGCTAATCCCTTTATGTTCGCCT
>DAHVKR010000143.1 GCA_027320785.1 Bdellovibrionales bacterium | reverse complement strand
CCATGGCGGTACTCTTAGAACCTTTTTTTTCAAAGGTTCGTGGGGGCCTTTTTAGTACGAGGTATTGGTTCTAGCAGAAGAGACGCCCCATGTAAACAAGTGCCAACCTACTTTTCTGTAGTCGCTGCATTATAATCGAGCAGGCCCCTGGGATGTAAATTGAGCCCGATCAAATCGAAATTGGACGTCATTTTCCCGGTTAGGACTTGAAGGCTCCACAGTTTGAGGCTGGACAATCAACAAAGCACTGTAAGCTGGCCCTGTAGAACGGCGCTCGTGGGGTGTACCCTCTGAATAAATTACAACTTCTTTATTCTTAAACTTTAGTTGTCCATTTGCGTCAAAAGCCGGAGTTCCATCTCGGTTGATCTCGGGAATCATGGCCCCCTTCGTTATATAAATGGCATCAAAAAGGTTAGTTGCTGTATCGGGATCAAGGCGTGTGCAACCTCCAGAGGCTCGACGACCTAATAAAGGAATCAAACGATCATCTGGTTCTTCGTGGAGAGCAATTCCTCGGTTTCTCATGTAAAACATCGCATTGGGCATGTCCGCATCGTCATAGGAGGCTGATTTGTAGCCAGACTTCATGAGTTCCTGAAAAGTAAAATATCCCGGCTCTGTAATAGAATAATAAGATTCTGCGGGACGCGTTTTACAGGCTGGATTTTGTCCACGCAATTCAAACTGATTACGCCCTGTTGAAACTCGAGCCACACGAATCAACTGAGCATGACGATAAATACGAATTGTTTGAGCACCGTCAATACCTGCCTTCAAAGGCATTTTACCACTATATTGAATTTTACCGAACTGACGAACCTTTGTCGCAAGTTCTCCATATTGTATTTCAAAATCGCGAGCTGCCATCACAGAGTTATCGTCTTTTGATTTAATGATTCCCAACTCTTTAAGTGAGGGCAATATCAGGGGCACTTCAGATGGTAATTCTTCGTTTTGAACAACAGAGTTCGAATTATTCACAACAATCACATACTCAAAAGCATTCAGCCAGGGCTTCGTTTGGAAGTCAGACTCTTGAAAAGGTGTAATTGGAAAATGAGCATTGGGGGGAACTGGAGTTGTTAAACGCTCGTAGTCCGTCATAGCTTTTTCAACAGGGTCGTTGTAGTCCCAATTGCAATCGCGGAAGATATTGAGAAAATGACGAAGTCCTCCGCCTGCGAAAGAGGCCTGGGCTGTCAAGGTTAACCCTAAAGCTGCTACAATGGATAAAGATTTAAACTTCATACCGCTCCTTTTGACGTTCCTGATTGGGTCCGGGAGCAGTGTAAGAGATTCAAGGGCTCTTGAAACCTGTTAGGATTTTGGACAGTAAAAATGCCAGAGTCTCTGTTAAACTTTTCAACATATATAAAAAAACCGCGATGTCTCCATCACGGTTTTCTATCTAATTCACTTTAAAATGGGAAATAGGCTTAATTAAAAAAGCTTACGCCTCGTCATCTTCATGATGCTCTTGCTTCAACTCACCAGGAGCTGCTGCCTGAGCCTTTTTAACAGCATCAGGATGAGCCTTTAGATATTCCTTAACCTTAACTGCATCCGGAACTAGCAGAGTAAACATTTGACGACCTTCCATCTTGGGTTGGGTTTCAACCGCTGAAAGATCCTGCACAAAATCAATGGCTTTTTTCATGAGTTCAATACCAAACTCTTGGTGAGCCATTTCACGACCCGAAAAGCGCATATTAATTTTTACTTTATCACCCTCCAGAAGAAACCGTCTCGCATGACGCATTTTCGTCTCGAAATCATGTTGGTCTGTTCGCGGACGCATTTGAATTTCTTTAATGACAACAATGACCTGTTTTTTTCGAGCCGCTGCTTCTTGCTTCTTCTTTTCATACTTGTACTTACCATAATCCATGATCTTACAAGTGGGAGGAGTTGCATTGGGAACAATTTCAATGAGATCAAAACCTTTTTCTTCAGCTAAGCGAATCCCCTCGGGAACTGTCATCACACCAATCATTTGACCATTTTCATCAATCACTCGAATTTGAGGAGCTCGAATATCACGGTTCACTCGAAGACCATCTTGAGGTCTTTTTTTATTACGGAAGTTACCTCCGCCTGAGTTGCCTTTAAAATCTTTTCGTACAAATGGTGCTGCGATGGGAAACCTCCTTAGGTTTTATTAATTGTCGCATCAAACTTGCGGGCCTGAATGGCACTGACAAGTTCTTGAATAAATTGTTCGGCATCCAATCCATTAATATTGGTGCCATCTCTTTTTCGAACTGAAATTTGCTGATTTTGAGACTCTTGATCCCCCACAATCAACATGTAAGGAATTTTTCTCATTTGAGCCTCGCGGATTTTATAGTTCAGTTTTTCACTCTTACGATCAAACTCAACACGAACACCCGCTTTAAAAAGTTTATCTTCTAACTGTTCACAGTATTCATTCACTCGATCTGTTACATTCAAGATAATCGCCTGAACAGGAGACAACCACACCGGTAGATGTCCACCCGTATGCTCTAAGTACACTCCGATGAAACGCTCAAGAGATCCTAAAATCGCTCGGTGAAGCATCACAGGTCGATGTTCCTGATTGTCCTCGCCAACGTATTTTAAGTTGAAGGCTTCCGGTAAATTGTAATCCAATTGCAAAGTGCCTAACTGCCAAGGTCTATTGAGCGCATCTACAAACTCCACGTCGAGTTTCGCTCCGTAGAAAGCTCCATCACCGGGATTAATGTGATAAGGAATTCCGAGTTTTTTAACAGCGGCCTCTAGTGCGGCCTCTGACTTATCCCAGACTTCATCACTTCCCATACGTTGCTCAGGTCGAGTTGATAGACCGACTTTGTAGTTTTGCATTCCAAGAATGCCGTACACCTCATTCAAAAGAGTCATAAACTTTTCAATTTCGACATGAAGCTGATCAACCGTACAAAAAATATGAGCGTCGTCCTGACAGAAAGTTCGAACTCGAGTCAACCCATGCATAGCACCTGATTTCTCATAGCGATGCAATCGTCCGAAATCAGCCATTCGAATTGGTAGTTCTTTATAAGAATGGTGCTCACTTCCAAAAAGCAGACAATGAGAAGGACAATTCATGGGCTTCACGCCAAACTCTCGTTCGTCGGCCTTCATAAAGTACATATCATCTTTATAGTTTTGATAGTGACCTGATGTTTTAAAAAGACTCACATCAAAAATTTGTGGAGTGATGACTTCCTGGTAACCGTATTCACGATACTTATCTCGCATCAATCTTTGAAGCTCGTTATAAATAATCGCGCCCTTACCCGTAAAAAAGGGAGAGCCCGGCGCCCACTCGTGAAAAGTAAAAAGACCTAGATCTTTACCCAAGCGACGATGATCTCGTTTTTTTGCTTCTTCAATATTTTTTAAATACTGATCAAGTTCTTTCTTATCACCAAAGGCGGTTGCATAGACCCTTTGAAGCATGGGGTTTTTCTCATCCCCTCTCCAATAAGCACCAGCCACGCTGAGAAGTTTAAAAGCCTTCAGCTGACCTGTGCTTTGCACATGCGGCCCCCGGCACAAATCAAACCAGTCCCCTTGACTGTAGATGCTGACTGTTTTCTCGCCTTTAGCGGCTAGATCTTCGATAATCTCAACTTTGAAGCGCTCATCCATTTTTTTGAAAATGCTGATAGCTTCTTTAATTTCGACATCTTTTCTAATCAAAGGATAATCCGCCTCAACAATCTTCTGCATTTCTTTTTCGATTTTCTCAAAATGCTCTTCCGTGAAAGCAAAGGGAGAATCAAAGTCATAGTAAAAGCCATTTTCAATCACCGGACCAATAGTCACTTTCACTTCTGGCCAAATTTTTTGTACAGCTTGCGCCATAATGTGAGCTGCTGAGTGGCGAATCACTTCGATGCCTTGAGGACTTTTTGTTGTGATCAATTCTATCTTCGAATTGTTTACAAGAGGCTTACGAAGATCTGAAATCTCAGAACTTCCATTCACCTTCACTCCCAATGTTTCTTTCGCCAGTCGAGGACCAATACTTTGAGCCACTTCCAGCGCTGAAGGTTCATGATCAAATGTTTTAACGGAGTTATCCGGCAGGATAATCTGAATTTGTGACATAGGATTACAACGTAGTGGTAACAGACATGCTGTTTGTGAAAAAAGCTTGAGATGAGCTTGGGAAACCCACTAAAGCATTCGATTGATAACAGTTTTGATTTGAGAAATGACGCATACACTCAAACTATCGACAAATCAGGGATTTGGTCAAATAAAAAAGAGGTTTAGACCTCATAAGACAACCTAATAGCTATAGTTTCAAAACAACAAAGGCTCCAAGAAAGGAGCCTTTGATTCATGACACATTGCCTGCGAAAGCAGGCTAGCACTTAGTAGGTAACGTGATGATTGAGAGCCTCTTGAATACGAGGATCTTTGATTGGAACCAAGCTGAATTTTTTGAAAAAGCTTGTAAGGCCCCACAGAAAAACTGCCGCAAAACCACAGAAAATGCCAATCTCCACAAGACCAAATGTCACTTGGCCATCAAAGAAATTGGGGTAAACCATCCAATAGATATCCAAATACTGCATCACAAGTATAAGAACCGCGATCAGAATAACATGATTTTCATTTCTCTTAAGGCCACGGGGAAGTAACGCAATAAATGGTACAATAAAGCGGAAAATCAAAAGAGCCATGGAAAGAGTCATCCATCCACCATTTTGAGCTCTCATCATGTAGTACTCTGTTTCTTCTGGAATATTCGCATACCAAAGAAGCATAAATTGAGAGAACGCAATGTAAGCCCAGAATACCGTAAAGGCTTTCATGAACTTAGCCACATCGTGCTGGTGCTCAACCGTCACATAGCCCTTAACAAAGCCACCTCTCTTCATAAAGATAAGAATCAAGGCAATCATAGCCAAAGATGACTGAAAAAGACCCGAGAAGCAGTAGATACCAAAAATAGTCGAATACCATGTAGGCAAAAGACTCATCAAAAGATCAATAGAGAATAAAG
>DAHVKR010000142.1 GCA_027320785.1 Bdellovibrionales bacterium | reverse complement strand
TAATGTAAAATTATTATATCAAAAAAGTGAAGATTATATAACTAAATATGAATTTGTAATTATGGATGAAAATTAAAATGACTGAAAAAACTGATTATCTCAAAAATTGGGATGCCTTTATTAAAAAAAATCCTGAACTTGAAAAAAGAATGGAAGCCTATCTTCAAAGTGATGGACTCTCCATCGCTTCAGATGATCTAAACCAAATTATGAGAGACGTGAATCTCCTACGATCCTTAGCCAAATCAACTCAACTTCAAATTTGCACCTTCGCTTTAACAAAACAAAATAATAAAGCCGAAAATATCGAAAAAGACCTATTGAATGTTCACTTAAAATCCTTGGAAAAACCAAATGTTCTTATCGCAAATCTCATTAATATTCGAATTGTTCATTATATGATTGAGGACCTAAGGAAAGATCCTAAGCACTATAAAAACTTTCTGAAAAACGTAAAAAAACAGTTGGATACTATCAATATCCAACAACTCTATCAAAGCTCCGCCCGACATGATATTATCGCTTTTTCTCACACAGCCTTAGATTCACAAAAAAGTATTGAAGATTTTTTTGACCGAACTTCTGCCTACTTTATGCGAGTCAATAGCTTCAAAAACGATCTTCGCCAAAAAATTGTTAATGATAACTACGTTATCCCTCAACCGCCGACTGGCTGGATGAGCACTTTTCAGTACGGGAAAAAATTAAGATTTATGGTTCTTGCCAGGCTTAAAGATTCCCACCAGCGGCTGATAAAAGAATTCGCAGCCACTCAGGCTAGTCTCGGGGTTAACCTCTAAACCTTAAAAAAATAAACTACTCAGTCCTCATGCCCTTTATAGCAGTCAAAAACATTTCCTGATTCCAATTCGTCACCTCATCAGGATCTTTTAAAAAAACGGATACGTCTTGAGAGGCATTAGTAAAATCGATTGTTTTAATTCTAGCTTCTAGAGTTTTCACTAAATCATCTCGTGTCATCTTTCTAGATTCTTGCCATGTTTTTCCATCTCGCATTTTATTTTCAAGATACCCTAAATTTATTGGAATGTTTTGCCCCAAATACCAAAGCAAATCATAAAAATCTCGTCCTTTAATTCGACTTTTCCATTTGCGAAATAAAATGGCATGCATCTTACCACTAAACAAATAGGATGGCTTGAGTACTTTAATAGATGCCGTAATCGGAGGGGGTAAAACTTTAACTTCTGTTTCAAACCCCATAGGAGGAGTTGTATCTACCTCAAACTTTACACTCATTTTCTTATTATCATGAATTTTATCAGCATACTTTTTACCCGCCTCAATTCGCAGTAAATGCATACGTGTATTGGCTTTTAAAAAAGCGGATTCTACATCATTTGAGACTTTTTTATCTATCTCCTCAACTTCCACCTCAAGACCGAAAGAGTTGAGTGTTTCAACGACAGACTTAAAATAAGTCTTAAGAGAAAAGTCAGGCTGTTCAGATAATAGTGTAAAATCTAAATCTTCTGAAAACCTCGGAAGTCCGTAAAAAACTCTTAGTGCAGTTCCACCATAAAAAGCTGCTTTATCAAAAAAATGGGCTCGAGCTAAGCCTGCCAGAGTCATTTCTTGAATGATCTCTTTTAAAGCATTCTCAAATTCTTGCGCCGTAGTCGGATTGTATCTTTTTATGAGTGAATCAAGTGGTCCTCTCACGTTAAAGTTCCTTTCTCTTGAGAAGCCATTTTAAAATTCGATACTCTTTTGAATTACGATGATAAAAAGGCAGAAGTTCTTTAATCTCTTCAGATTTTATGGCTTTAAAAAATTCAGAAAAATCCAAGCGTAGATCATTTTCTAAAAATTCCTGAATATCTTCATCTGATTTAACGATTAATTTTTTTGTTCTGACATTGACATAATCGATCAGAGCTTTTTCAGGTCGCGCGATTAAAAAATGATCGCCAGCTTTGTTCATCTTGGTGATATGGCCAATAGGGTATCTGTTTTTTGGAATATGTTGATAGGAGAAAGTAGCGTAAGGAGTTTTAAAATTATTTGAGCGTCGTAATGTAACGGATGTTACAGTCGATACTCGATCCATAATAAGTCCATAATACTGGAGCGCCCATTCCATCGATACATAGGATGGAAAATAGAGCGAGTTCGCAATCATTTCATAGGGTGTGCTCTCAAGAAATTTTGACTTTAAATTGAAATATTCCCCACGCTTAATGGATTTCAAATATCCTTTTTTCCTCAGGTCAAAAATCTTCTTTTTAGGGCTTTTGAAATGAGAAAACAAATCCTCTAAGAGAAGAAAATCGACTCTCACGGGTAAGTTTCCTAAAATCTCTAAATCAGACATTTCGCTCTTTTTTTGCATAAATAGTTACTATAATAGTAATTTAAAATACAAAAAAAGTGCAATATTTATGTGAAATGAGCTTATTAAATAAGCACAAAAGTCCTAATTAATATGCCATCTAAAAAGCCTTCCTAGGATTCTTTACCTTTTTTACCTGTCAAAAAATTTGACATCGCGGGATTTCATTTAATCACCTATACTGCTTGAAATTTGGGGAGGGGGATGAAAGGTGGATTATAATGTCTTCTCAAATACGGTTCGTTGGCGGAATAGTTCTCGGGACACTTCTATTCAATTCATTCAGCTACGCTGACTTCGGTGATGATTTAACAAAAGCCACCAGTCAAAACGTCTATAGTATACAGTCCACTTGCCAATCCACAGGCCAGTTTACTGCAAAAGCTCTTGAACAAGCTCGCAATATTCGAGCTGTGATCGAAAGACTTAAAGATAATAGCGCTTGTAAAGGCCTGACAGAGTCCATGAATACGACTCTTCAAAGCTTGAGTTCTGATTTAAACACAGTTCAACAAACTCGTGATAATTTAGGAAATAATAGTGCCGCTGCGTCTGAGCTAGATTCTGTTTCTGATCAAATGCAAGCTCTGCGAACTTTTTCGCAGACAATGAATTTAGATGCTTTGCAAGCAGACCCCGCCACACAAGGCACTTTTTCAAAAGCTTCTATTGCCGCCGCTCTTTCCAGAGCCGCTATGCAAAACCAACGATTACAAACTGTCGCGAATGGTAGCCCCGACGTTGAAGCAGACCCTACGAAATCTTTAACTCAAGCTGTGGCCAGTCAAATTCTAGATTCAAAAGCTAAAATCAGAGCGGCTGCTATTAGTGGTATTCATCTTATCAACGGGACTTTAGATTCCATTCAAAATGCTCAAGCTAACTGTTTAGATGCTCCCACAGGAGCCTTCGTTGCCTCTGGCCTTACTCAAATGTTAGCAGCATTTGTTTCAGGTACAGATGTGGGACTAACAGATAAAACTGCTGCCACGACAATTAATAAGCTTGTCACTTATTTATCTCGAGATAAAAAATACATCAGCGCCATTCGCTCTCTCAATAAAGCCGAGTTTTACACAACTCTTAGCTGTCTGATTGAGATGACTTCTGAAGGTTACTGCGCCACTGAAGATGCACAAGTTCTTTTGAATGAAGTAAAGAAAGACTTCACTTTTGTTAAGAAAACAGTCGAGCCGACAACTCTCGAGAAAAAAGCCGGGGCTCAATCCATTCAAGTTTATGAACCTCAAGTTAAAAACTTCACAAGTCTTCTTTCTCAAGGAGCTATGGCCGGTCATTATATTTTAGCTCATCAGCTCCCGATCGTGACAGATTGGATTAACAAAATCCAATACGGTAACGAGCCTCAACTTCCTACTGAAGCCGACTTCCAGGTTAATGCTTTTAATACAGGGCTTATGCCTTTTATTAAAATGAAGAGAATTTTAGGTGATTATAATAACAAACTTAATCAGCTGAAGAACACGACAAGTCTGAGCGCCAAACAAAATCTAGTAAAACAGATGCTCTTCATGGTGAGTGATGGATTTAGTACAGGTAATATGGATAATGGTGGGGAAAACTTCTTCCTCCGAGTTCACCCTGCGAATCGTCTTCCGTTCGTTCTGTTGGGTATCACGAATTACAGTGATATGCCCAGTGATGTTTTCATCGCAAAAAACAATATGACCATGGATCCTCAGCAGTATATCGAAATTAACTTTCAAACGAATATGCCGCAGTTTAAAGATCCCGATCAATTGGCTATTACAATTAAAAAAAATGCGGAAGACATCTACAACAAAGCGAACTCACTCGCACAGCAATACTTTTTGAGTCTCTTTATCCCTGATGAAATAGGTGTCGTGACAGAGAGCATGGTGGGCATGAATAAAGGTGATGTCCGCAGCGCGCTAGCTGAAATTGACCTTTACCTCAAAGATTTTGTAGCTCGCATGTCACAGCCAGGCGGAGACTCAAGCTTTCTCACTATGGCACGGGATCTTCGAAATCGCATTGGCGTTCTCTTAGCTCATTATAAGAAATTGCATGAATTCGGTTTGTCTTTAGTCGGTCTCAAAACGCAAGGAGCGATTTCCGAGGCTCAACTACAAGATAAAATGAAAACGATGGCTCGAGATTTTATCCAGGATGTCTATGATCAGTTTGAGATTAAAAAAATGCGATCTGGCTTTTTATCTTACCGCATGCTCATGATTGTGAAAAAAGACTACTCCATTTCTATGCAAAAACGAGATTTTTCAAATACGCAGCTGAAGGATTTGATGATGGCCACAGGGCTTGAGTCACTCCAGCAGCTCTTTAATCAATCATCCTTGAACTTTAGCTCGGCCGATATGGACTTGGCACAGGCTCGCGATCTATACGCTAAAAACCTTTCCGCTCTTGAGCAAATCTCTCGCGCCCCGATGGCGAATTATATTAATGAGCAGCGTCTGAAAGCTGACCCTAATGTTGTTTCTCAACGAGACCTATGGAATGAAGCCAATCGCTACTCTTACCACAGCGAGGCCGATAGAGTTCCAACAGATAATAGCAGTTTCCAATGGTGGAGAACTGTTGTCGGAGCCGCTAACAATTTAGTTGAAGGACTTTTTGGGGGCTTCGGTGTCTTTAATAAGGATGTTAATTATGGCTGG
>DAHVKR010000141.1:1958-5018 GCA_027320785.1 Bdellovibrionales bacterium | reverse complement strand
TTCCATATTCTTTCTCATTTTTCACAGATCCAAATTCTGACTGAATATTCGGAACCTCCGTCCTAAATAAATTTAAACCTTTATAAATAATAGAAGTCGTATGAGGAGCATATTGTTCACTGGGATCTTTTTCTTGGGCTGCTCGATAACTTGAAACAATTTTGGGGTTGGGGTCTTTTCTATCCAGATCTTTACCAACGAGACCAATTCCTTCATAGGTATAAGGAATATCCACTTCATAGGTCTCATTTGGGTTTTTAAAAGAGCGAAATTTTAACTTCGCCTCTTTTGGCATCACTTTAGATAAGGGAAATCCACTTGCTTCAGAAAGACTTGCCAGTTTTAAGCCGAAAATAGCTTTATTCGTCAAATCATTGGCAGCATCATTAAACTGTAGATACTGAGCCTGATACTCCTCAGGTGTCATTCCATCTACCCCTATAAGTTCGTCCCCCATCTGCGGTCGATGCAGCTTCTTAGGATAATCCTTGGAAACAAAGCCCACATAAAGATTATCGCCTGCTAATTGTAACTGTATGGGAAGTTTGGCTCTTAATGTCGAAGGGAGCTGAACGGACACGTGGGCATCATTCATTTTCGACATAAAGTCTGCGATCAAATAGTACTGATCATTTGATGTTTCTAATTTTGAAGCTTTTTTAAGGTTCTCTGACTTCATCTGAGACCAATTAATATGAACCGTATCTGGCTTGACACTCAAAGGGCCGTACAGATTTTCCAAGTCTTGATAAAGGGATACTAATGTAAGTTTGAACTTATCCCTAAGAGTTGTTGCAACAGGTTTTTTCAGCACATCTTGAATCGTAACTTCTCTATTTGAATTACTTGTGTCTTGAACCAACAGTGAATCACAACGAACATTCGCTTGCGCATAGGATGATAATAATAGACCAACGGAAATAGCATAAGGGGCTATAAGCTTCATAATTAAACCTCGTACGTTCTTCGGTTTGAGGTAAAGCAAGCCCCATGCCTGTCAGAAAAAGACTCATCTCTTGTTTGGTTTGAATTAAAGGATCGAAAATATCACAAAAAAGAGGCAGTCGACCGTTTTTGCGATCACTGTTTAGATTTTAGACGACTTTAAAAGATCACCCTAGCTCGTGGGATACGCGAATGGCCTCTTGCCATTCCGGTGTGGGATCAATTAGCTTACGAGTTGCCAGATCAAACATTCCATAGGTTATCTTCGCGATGGCAGAAACAGATCCATCTTCTTTAATAATTTCTTGATTAATAATTCCGATTTTTCCCTTCATGGGTAAAGAATCTACACTGATTTTAACTTTCTCTCGAAGAGTAAGTTCTTTTCTAAACTGGAGATCAATTCCCAAAATTACAGGTCCTTTTTTTAATTTCTGCACAACTTCATAACCATAGCCACTTCGAGTAATAGACTCCCAACGTGCTTCTTCTAACATTTCCACATAGGTGGCATTATTGACATGTCCATAGGAATCTAAATGATGTTCTCGAATCATCAATTCATAGTAAAATGGTGTACCCATTATTTAAGAGCCTCCCGAAGATAAGCAGATGCTTGATCTAATAGCCAAACCACCACAGCGATCACCACAATAATACAACCTACTTGCGGCCACATCGCCTGCCCTTGATATTGAATCAAGAGCGTTCCGATACCTCCACCACCGACAAGACCGATGATGGTTGCCATCCGCACGTTGATATCCCAACGATAAACAGTAAAAGATATATAAGGCAAAATAATTTGAGGAACCACTGAATACCAGACCACTTGAAAAGGAGAGGCTCCTGTCGAAAGAATTCCTTCGAGGGGTCCTTCATCAATGGACTCCACCATTTCAGAATATTGCTTCGCCAGTGAAGCTACAGAGTGAACCATCAAAGCCAACATTCCTGCAAAGGGACCAATACCCACCCAAACAGAAAAAATAATGGCCCAAATGAGGGCCTCAACAGATCTCACCACGTTAAAAAATGTTCGCAGCAACATGTAGATCGTAAAGGCCAAAGGTGATTTCATAACATTTCGTGCTGACAGAAAGCTGAGTACAAAAGCAAAGGGAATGGCCAAAGCTGTGGCAATAAATGCCATAAAGAGCGTTTCAATAATATTATTCACAGCCCGAGGTAAAATAGACCAGTCTGGACTGAAAATTCCACCAAAAAGACGGAGAGCTCCCGATAGCCCATCTGGATCCGTCAATTCGTAAATGGAGAACTTTGTCATCACAAGGCCCACAGTAAATGTCACAATTAATGTGATAATTGCCTGCCAACCCCAAAAAGTTTTATACCAAGAAGTTGCCGTCTGTTTCTTCTTATAAGCGGGAAGGAAAATGTGCTCCCCCCAAGTCATGATATGAAACTTCGTCATCAA
The DNA here is from genome assembly GCA_027320785.1 of Bdellovibrionales bacterium. Lineage (GTDB taxonomy): Bacteria > Bdellovibrionota > Bdellovibrionia > Bdellovibrionales > Bdellovibrionaceae. The sequence goes on along the minus strand of DAHVKR010000141.1, from coordinate 2,635 downwards.
ACCACTGACGACAAGACTTCCGACAAAATAAGCGGCAGTTAAAAGACTGTTGAACTGAAGATTCAGCATTTGTTGTTCATTTGGATGAACAACTTGAACCGTAAGAACCAAAAATAAAAATGTAAGTGTTATACCATCAAAAACAAGGGCTCGAATATGGGAACTTGAATTAGTTGACATGGACCTCCCTCGCATCTTCTCCGTAGATTTTTCTAAACCATTCCTCTGTGATTTCCTCGGGACCGCCCTCGAATACAAGCTCTCCTCCCCGAAGAGCAATTACGCGAGTTGCGTACTCTCGAACAAGGCTCAGGAAGTGAAGATTGCAGACAACCGTAATGCCCAGCTCTTGATTCACTTTTCGAAGATAATCCATCACTACATGGCAAGTCGCAGGATCTAACGAGGCGACGGGCTCATCAGCAAGCAAAACCTGTGGACTTTGAGTCAGTGCACGCGCAATGGCCACACGTTGTTTTTGTCCACCCGATAATTGATCAGCTCTGAGATAGGCTTTATCTGGAATCCCTACAAGCTTCAGATAATTCATCGCTAAATCTCGGTCTTCCTGACTGAAGAGTCCAAATAAACTTTTAAAAAAGCCCATGCTTCCCAATTTACCTGTTAACACATTCAGAAGAACCGTATATCGAGGTACTAAATTAAAATGCTGAAAG
>DAHVKR010000141.1:0-1948 GCA_027320785.1 Bdellovibrionales bacterium | reverse complement strand
CATTCCGATTTTTTTTCTGACATTGAGAACAGATTTTCCTTTGATATGCGCAATATCTTGCTCTTCAAAAAGAATCTGCCCCTCGGTTGGCTCAATCAGACGATTCAGACATCGAAGCAGTGTAGACTTGCCGGAACCACTCAGTCCGATCACAACAAGAAACTCTCCCTTTTTCACATCAAAGGACACGTCCTTTAAGGCTTGAGTTCCATTATCATAGGTTTTACTGAGCCCTTTCACTGACAGAATGGGATTACTCATTTAAGACCCTTTCATACTTTCCAAATCAACACCCATATCTTGAAACATCTGAAGTGTGGATTCGTATTTCTGATCATTTGTATCAACTAAGCCCGTCGCTCCAAAAACCTCCTGAAAAGCTTTCTTCCCTTCAGGCGTCTGAATAAAATCTTTTAACGCCTGAACAAGTTTCGTTTTCATTTCAGGTGATAAATCTTTACGGAAAACAATAGGATCATTTGGGATCGGGCTGGAAAGATCTAGAATTCTAACTTTTTTTATGACATCTGGATATTGTGTTAGAACCAGACGACGAGCATCTTGAATTTCGCCTTTCTCTACTGGTGAGTAGAATGTCGCTCCCGCATCCACTTGATGCTGATAGACCATTGAAATAACAGAATCGTGCTTCATAGCAAAAACTGTTTCTTTTGGCTTGATATGCTTGTCTTTTAAAGTTTTCGAAGGAAGAAGATAGCCTGAGGTAGAAGCCGGATCGACAAAGGCAATTTTTTTCCCATTCAAATCCTCGAGTTTTTTGATGGGACTATCCGCTCTAACAACAAATTGAGATTGATAAGTCGGCTTCCCAAATCGAATCAAAGTCAGAAGAGCCTCTGCACCGTATTTTTTATGAGCCAGTGCATAGCCAAATGTATTGAGGCCCGCCACATCCGCGCGCTTTGTTCCGAAGGCCTCCACCACGGCTATGTAGGATTGAGGAACTGAAACTTTATAATGATAGGGTGTGTGTGCTTCTAAATAATCCGTAAAACGGCGTGAATTCGCGTCAATCACTTTAGCATCAACAGCAGGAACAAAATAAAGTTTAATGGGGTTTTCTTTTGTTCCTAAAGGGGCTTTTTTACGCGTACATCCCGATAAAAGAAGAGATCCAATCAAAAAAGAAAGCATCACAATCGATTTTACACTGAATGATTTTCCCATAGAGCGCAAACTAGCAAAAGTCTTTGCTTTTGACATCCTTTCATGGCCCAATAATTTTCATATGACGCAGCCCCACCTCATTGTTAGGAATCTGTTAGCAAGCTTAGAGTCCGAGCTCAAAAAAAATAACTCCGTCCTTGCTGTTTTTGATTTAGACTCAACTCTATTTGATGTAAGTCCTCGTACGCAAAAAATTCTCGATAATTTAAGAAACCTTCCTGAAATTCAAAAAAAATTCCCCGACTTGCTTCCACACTTGCAGGATGTCAAAACACGCCGAACTGACTGGGGCATTAAGTCCGCTCTGATGCGCGCTTTTGAAAACAAAACTCCACCCCCTGTTGAGTTTAATCATGCAGCTCGCGACTTTTGGGCTCAGCATTTCTTTTCTAATGAATATCTACACTTTGATCATCCTGTTGAAGGAGCTGTGGACTTCGTCAATACACTATTCAAATTGGGTGCTCAAATTACTTATCTCACCGGCCGTGATTGGCCACGTATGGGGCCCGGTACGCTTGAGGTTTTAAAAAAATGGAATTTTCCCTATCCCGATCAATCTCTGCAGGAGAATCCTGTCCAGCTCATTATGAAACCACAAGCCGGATCCGATGATTCAGACTTTAAAAGTGGTTGGTTTGAAAACTTGAAGCCTCATGATTTTTCGCGCATTTTGTTTTTTGAAAATGAACCTAAAATTCTACATTCAGTTGAAAGTCATCATCCTGAAGTTGAAATCTTCTTTTTACAAACCACTCAC
>DAHVKR010000140.1 GCA_027320785.1 Bdellovibrionales bacterium | reverse complement strand
TTGTTGAGAATACGGTGAAGACTCCTTTTATTGCCAATGATATCTATTTAGATCAACAGGGCTGTTTACTTTTAACAGGGCCCAATATGGCAGGAAAGAGTACTCTTATGCGCCAAGTGGCTTTGAGTGCTGTGATGGCTCAGATGGGGTCTTTCGTTGCCGCCCGTCAGGCAGAGCTTCCTCTCTATGATCAAATTTTCACTCGAATTGGAGCCAGTGATCAGCTTTCTGAAGGTCTATCAACTTTCATGGTGGAAATGACAGAAACGGCAGAACTCCTTAAAAACTCGACAGAATCTTCTCTTGTGATTTTAGATGAGATCGGTCGGGGGACTTCGACCTATGATGGAATGAGTTTGGCTGAAAGTATTTTGGAATACTTACTTCAAAATAAAAAAGGCCATGTCTTTTTTGCGACCCATTATCATGAAATCACAAGACTCGATCAGAAGTATTCTCAACTTCATAATGCTCATATGAGCGTCGTGGAGCGAAACGGGCATATAGAGTTTTTGCATAGCTTAGTGATGAAGCCGGCTGGTAAATCCTATGGTCTGCATGTGGCCCGCCTAGCGGGTGTTCCCAGCGAAGTAATTCAAGCGGCCGAGATCAAGCTTAAGAATCTAGAAAAAAATGCAGCTCACCCCTCATCAGCGTTGTCTGAGCAGTTGGGATTTGATGATTTATGGAGTGTGGAAAAAGAGCCAGATCCTAAGGATCAAGCCCTTCAGGACCTCTCTGAAAAAATTAAGAATTACAAACTTTTAGAGAAAGCCCCTTTTGAAACACTTCAAGAAGTAGAAAAGTGGCAAAAGGCTCTACAGAGGCTGGATTCTTGAGATCCAGCTGAGTCTACAATAAGAAACGAAATTTAAGTTGAATGGGTTTTATTAGAAGAGTCAGGACGAGCTGGGCCGCTCATTCCGCTGTGGTGGCGCCAGTTATAATCAGGGTCTAATTTAATGCGATTGTTCCAATTCTCCCATCTTTTCTTGGGAAACTTGTGCATCACACGACCTTTATCGTCGAATATATCTGGATCGTGGCCGAATAAGAAATCACCGATTTTTTTTAAAATACCCATACCCTCTTTATAGGCGGGGGTTATTACACATGTCAACGATGTCATCATGAGCCACATTCAAATCCAGGAGATCATGTACGCATTGTTTTCCCGCTTTCACGATGGCCTCATTAAAGTCGTGGGCTTTAACGGGGATCACGTGAACGACTTTTCCATGGGTCACCCCACTCAAATATTTAAGTTGAAACATTTGAGAGTCTGGCTGAGGGGCTGCAAGACTTACCAAAGCTGCGAATGTAAAAGAAACCATGAGAGTCATTCTTAAAGTCTTCATACGAAAACCTCCGTTACCTTAAGGAGATGCAAGGTTTTGGCCTATCTCACTTTAAGGCATCTCTGTAATATCCTGATTAGATAGGGAAATTTCATCTCATAGTGAAACGTCTCAGAAAGAGGTGTTCATTCTTTAGTGAGGTGACGGATCGGGGATGACACTGTAGGCGCGAGACCCTACAGTGTAAAGAATGAAGTCTATTGCCTTTCAGCACTTTCTTCCTGCTTTTTATCGGCAGATTCTGCCCAAAGATATTTTACAGATACCCATTCTGGAAACCAAGGCCACCTGTGATCAATGTATTGAAGTTCCAAAGTATAAAGAGCATCTGAAGTGTTGTACTTTTCATCCATTTCTTCCTAATTATTTGATTGGACAGATACTGCAAGATGAGCAAAAAACATCTTCTTTTGTGACTGAAACTTTGCAACATAAGATTTCCAAAAGACAGTATGTTTTACCCTTAGGGGTTGTGGCGCCGGTTCGTTATCAAGTGGAATTTAATAAAATGAAATCTAAATATTTTGGTCGCAAAGAAGAATGGCTTTGTCCTTATTACGACCGGGACCAAGATCGCTGCGGCATTTGGCGCAATCGCGGCTCTGTGTGTACAACTTTTTACTGTAAAAGCTCAAAGGGCGCCACAGGTAAAAAATTTTGGAAAGTGGCGCTGGATTATTTATCTTATGTCGAGATGGTTCTTTGTGAAGAGGCATTGGTTCAACTTGATTTTTCTCCCAGGCAACTTTCCGATATGTTGGGTTATATCAATCGTTTTGATGGGAAGGCGGCTGAGTTGAAAACAGATAGTCTTCCTTTGCGTCTCGCACGAGAGCTTTGGAATGGTTATTTCGACGATCAGCCTGCATTTTTTATGAAATCCTTGGAAGTTGTAAAAAGCTTCGATAAAAGGCAAATGGAAGAAGCCATGGGGGATTTGGGTTATAACCTGACGGCCCAGATGATGAAAGCGGGTGAGATATGGGACTAGAGACCCCAGAACAGAGAAAGCAAAAGATCGTTCAGGACTGGGACGGTATTCAAAACTGGGAAGATCGCTACAAAAAAATCATTGAGCTGGGGAAGGCCTTGCCTGCTTTCCCGGATGAACTCAAGACAGAAGAAAATAAAGTTCGAGGTTGTCAGTCACAAGTTTGGATTAAAACCGAAAAAAAAGAAGATGGGCTCGTTTATTTCCAAGGTGACAGTGATGCTCTTCTGGTGAAGGGATTGGTCGCTCTGATTATAGGAATTTATTCAGGCTCTCGGGCGGAGGATATTTTGAAAACACCTCCCGACTTTATTAAATCTTTAGGTTTTGAAACTCATTTGAGTCCCAGTCGAACCAATGGGCTCTATTCCATGATCAAGAGAATTATGATGGACGCTCTCGTTCTGTCGAAAGTGTCCACTTAAATTCTATTCTGATGAGCTTAGTTGATAGTGGCATGAACCTTTGATGTGTCATCGTGATCATCGAGTTCATTTAAGAACTCTTCCACTTCTTTGCGTTGCTCATCTGAAAGTACTGTTGGGTTTGTGGGTTTATAAGAAAGCTCCGCTTTTGTGATTTTCCAGCCGCGTTGAGTGAGAACTTCCTGAATGCTGGCAAGGGCATCGTGAGCTCCGTAAAAGGCATAGGTATTTCCTTCTTCCTTTTCGACCTCATCTGCACCGGCCTCGATGGCTTCTTCATCTGGATCGAACTGTCCTTCTTTTTCAGCTTCGATCAAGGACACGTGTTTAAACATCCAAAGAACAGAGCCGGACTCTCCCATGTTTCCACCAAAACTTTTGAAAACACCTCGAATATCAGCGGCAGTCCGATTACGATTGTCTGTTTGACACTCAACCAGAACTCCAACGCCATGAGGACCGTAGCCTTCGTATGTGAGCTCTTCGATGAGTTTTCCATCATCGAGTCCAGCGCCTTTTTTGATAGCTCGATCAATAGTGTCGTTGGGACAGGATTCTTTTTTGGCATTATCAATGGCCAGGCGAAGCCGAGAATTCATCTCGGGATCAGGTCCCCCTGCTTTGGCAGCGACTTGTATTTCGCGGGCTAATTTTGTAAAGATCATACCCTTCTTTTGGGCATTGGCGACTTTAAGCGGATTTTTCCATGACTTTCCCATAGTCCTCAGAGTATTCCAAAAAGGAGGTCCTTTGTCTATGTCTCACGCGAACGAACTAAACTGTCTTTGGATTCCAAATGTTCGCGAAAAATTAAAATCACTTCCATTTAATATTGAAGAAGCTTGGAAAAATAAAAACGAAGCTTTTCAAGTTCCCGATGCGCCTGGTCGAGATCTTCCCGTTTTAGAGAGGGGCCGGCGGGGAGAGCGGCGGGGATTTTCTCATCCTGAGGGGCAGGCTCGATTGCTTCATGATTTAGCCAGTATTGAGTTACAAGCCATGGAGTTGGCCTATCGAAGTTTTGTTGAGTTTCCGAACGCACCCTCTGAATTTCGAGAACAGATGGCTGAGCTTGCTCTTTCTGAATCCGAACATCTGACTCTGTGTTTGGATCGGTTGGAAGAGTACGGTTTTCAATGGGGGCATTGGCCTGTTTATCTCAGTCTTTGGAACTCTGTTTCCCGTGAGGATTCGCTTTTGGATAGGCTGTTGATTGTGCATCGATATTTGGAGGCCAGTGGTTTAGATGCGGGGGTCAGCTTGCTTCGAAAACTTGCACAAAGTCATTCACCAGCACTTACTCAAGTGGTCAAGAAAATCACAGAAGAGGAAGTGGACCATGTCGCCTTTGGATCTCGCTGGTATCAGTTTTTTTGTCGTGAACAAAGGTTGGACGCTGACCATGACTTTAAACAAAGACTGTCGGTTTTGTCTGTTCAGCTACCTAAACGTTTTGAAGTGATTGATCCTCAAGTCCGCCAACGGGCTGGTTTTACGGAAGCTGAAGTGAAAGCGGCTCAAGAGCTTCGAGAGCAATTTCTTCAAGAAAAAAAGTCATCTATTTAAGGCGCGCACCGATGGTGGGCGTCTCAAAAAGCTCGATATTCAAAAGGGGAGCTGAGGTTTTTTCTTTCAATTTTTTTTCGAGATACTGAACAATAACTTCCGTAGTGGGAATTTGAGATTGGAATTCGGGGATGACGAAATTCAGATGTTCATGATCCAGAACATGAATGACATCATTTAAATGATTTCTCATATTCAAAAGTTGAGAAGGGTCCGCATCCCATTCCACACGTACTTTATAATTATGGCCGTGTCCGTACTTTGTAAAACAGCGACCAAAAACTTCCTGATTTTTTTTCTCTGACCATTGAGGTTGGTTGTAGAAATGAGCCGAATTGAAATCCGCCTCTAGAACTAAGGTTTTTTTCACAGTAAATTAATTCCACCATCGACATGGAGGATCGCCCCGGTGGTCCAAGCAGACTGTTCGCTGGCTAAGAAATAAATGGACTGAGCAATTTCATCGGGACGTCCAACGCGACCTAATGGCTGAGCTGTTTGCATCTGCTGAATGGCGCCGGGAGGGTGAAGAGGTGTGTCGACAATTCCAGCGGCAACACTGTTCACGCGAATACCATGAGGGGCGCCCTCAAGAGCGAGACTCTGAGTCCAAGAAATTTGGGCTGCCTTCATGGCGGAGTAGGCGCCCGTGCCAGCTGTGGGACGAACACCTAAGGT
>DAHVKR010000013.1 GCA_027320785.1 Bdellovibrionales bacterium | reverse complement strand
GTTGGTCATCCAATTCGGCATGGGTTAAATCCTTATAAAATCCTGCGGGCTGCGGACGAAAAAGCACGTTCAGCTGACCCGTTATTTTTTGGGGGTGGTTTCGAAAAAACTCCAAGCACCACCTCTTAAGTCGATTACGGATTACGGCTGAGCCGACTTTTCTTCCCGTTGTCACTCCAACAGATAAGGACTCTTCTTTAGACGTCTGATAGTGTATTTGCAACCATTCAGATGATTTAAGACGAAGACCTTTTTTCCGCAGCTTAAGAAAGTCTGAGTTTTTCTTTAGTCTTTTGACTTTGGATTTATTTTCCACCCTTTTTGACAGCAAGGCTCTTACGTCCTTTGGCGCGACGACGGCTTAATACTTTTTTGCCGTTTTTTGTGCTCGATCGCTTTTTAAAACCATGCTTGTTCTTGCGGCGGCGTTTGCTCGGCTGGTAGGTTCTTTTCATCAGTTCACCTCAAAATATAACGCATCACAGTGCGCATTCACTCAATTTTAACTTCGCCCCTCTATATATCTACCATCCAAAACAAGGGACTACTAAATACGTGGGGTCGAAATTAATCACATCGCGGCATCAAGGTCAACTATTGATCATCGACTCGAGCTCTTGTTAAACCTGCTTTTCAATTTAAAACAATTGTAACAACTACGTTATCTGAGGGGTGGAAACGGTGGAAGTAAACAGCGTAGAAGTGAATAGCTCGTACTGGGATCAAATTAAAGCTCAAATGAAGGGCCGTAATGTAAGTAATAAGTCCCTTGCGACTTGGTTAGACCCTATTCAATTCGTTGAAAGTAAGCAGATTCAGGATCGTCTTCGGTTCGTTTTGGGCGTCCCGAATCCACTGCATCAATATTATGTCGTGGAAAATCTTCAGGATAAGATTATTGCAGAAATTTCAGATAGTTATAAATCACCTTTTGAGGTTGAGTTTGTTATTACAGGGCAGGCCATGCCAGTCCCTCCGGAAAGTCCACAGGCCCTTGAAGAGGCCTTTAGCAAGCCTTCGTCTCAATCGGCTTATTCTCAATATAAGGACAATCGAACACCACATTCAGATCCTCTTAATGCAGAAATGACCTTTTCAACATTTGTTGTCGGTAAGAACTCTGAGTTCGCTCATGCTGCTTGCTATAATGTGGCTCGAAACCCGGGCGCTGATGATTATAATCCTCTTTTTATCTTCGGTCCCGTGGGTATGGGTAAAACCCACTTACTACATGCGGCTGGAAACTATATCCGAGAAAATTCACCTCACCTCAGGATCACCTATATCTCATTTGAGAGATTTTTAAATGAGTGTATTGCGGCCATGAGGCACCATCAGATGGATAAGTTTCGTCTTAAATACCGAGACAATACAGATGTCTTGTTAGTTGATGATATTCAATACATCGGCAAGGGTGAGGCCACACAAAACGAGTTTTTCCATATTATAAATAGCTTCATTGACCTTAAAAAACAGGTCATTGTCGCCAGTGATCGAATGCCAAAGGATATTCTAAACATAGAGGATCGAAATCGAACACGCCTAGAAAGAGGTCTCATAGCGGATATTACGATGCCAGATCTTGAAACACGTATTGCGATTCTGCGTTATAAAGCAGAGAAGTTGGGTCTCAGACTTTCAGAAGATGTCGTGACCTACATTGGAAAAATCTCAAAACGTTCCATACGAGAACTTGAAGGAAATCTTAAGAAAATCAAAATGTTCTCGGAATTACAAGGGCTTGAAATTAACTATGATCTTGTAAAAAGGGTATTAGCTCAGCATGAAACTCAAGTTTCAATTAGTGTTGAAGAGATTCAACGAATCGTTTCAGATCACTTCGAAGTTCGAGTTTGCGATCTAAAATCAAGTACTCGAGCTAAACCTATTGTTGTGCCACGCCAAATAGCCATGTACCTCATTAAGAAGTTTTTGGATAAATCACTTGTTGATATTGGAAAAGCTTTTGGCGGAAAAGATCACACGACTGTGATGAATGCCCTCGAGCGAGTTCGTTATCTACAGGCTAATGATCAGGATATTTTCAAGGATATTGAGGAGTTATCAACTCGCATCCACAATATCACAGGTGTGTGAATGTGGACTGTGGATATAAATGTGGATTGGGGCTTTATAAAAATGTGGCTTACTTTTATCCCCAATTTCGGGTCCCTTATAAAAAGTTACGCGGGGTGTTTATCCACAGGACTTTTTAAATATTTACAACGACTTAAGTACTTTGATAGGTTTTCCACGCCCCTACGACTATGACGAATATATATATAATAAGTATTAGTAAAACACAGGCCCTCAAAAACTTGGGATAGGTTCATAAAATGAACATAGAAATTGAAAAAAAAGATTTATTACAATTGATCGGTAAAACTCAAAACATAGTGGAAAAAAGAAACACTATGCCTGTTTTAGTAAATGTTCTTTTGGAAGCAGATCAAAAGAAGCTTAAAGTTTTCGCAACTGACTTAGAGGTTAGTTTAACAGATGAAGTCAGTGCAAACGTTACACAACCAGGTAAAGTTGCAGTTAGTGCTAAAAACCTTTTTGAGATTGCTAAAAAATTATCAGATGGGCCTATACAACTCACAAAAAAAGAAAATAATTGGCTTCAGATAAAACAAGGAAAATATCTTTCAAAAATTATTGGTGTGAGTAGTGAAGATTATCCTGTTTTTCCAACTTACAACCCTCAATCATTTAATAAAATAGAAGCACAGACTTTAAAAGAGATGATTGATAAAACAATCTACAGTGTATCCAATGATGAAACTCGCTATCACCTAAATGGAGTTTTCTTCGAGATAAGTCAAAATGGTCTTCGTATGGTGGCAACAGATGGCCATAGAATGAGTCTGATTAATAAAAAAGTAGGAACTGTAGAAACTCCAATTCAACAAGGAGTTATTATTCCTCGAAAAGGCCTTTATGAAATTAAGAAAATTTTAGAAGGGCATGATGGAACAGTAGAAATAGCAATAGAAGGATCGCAATTTATTTTAAGAAGTGATTCGGCAGTTTTAATGATTCGTTTGATTGAAGGAAAGTATCCGAATTATCAACAGTTTATTCCACAGAAACTTCCTCTTAAAATTAATTTGCCAAGAGCTAGCTTTTTACAATCACTCGAGAGAGTCGCACTTCTTGCAAATCAGAAATCAAAAGCAGTTCAATTTGTATTTAGCAACGGAAAGATGGAAATATCTTCTCAAAATCCTGAGCTAGGAGATGCAAAAGAAGAACTTGAAGTAAATTATAAGGGACAAGATATTAAAATCGGATTCAATGCTAAGTATATTACGGATGTACTTATGAGTATGGATCAAGATGTAGTTGATTTTGAAATCAATGACCAACTTTCACCAGGACTTCTTAAACAGCATGGAGATGATCAATACACTTGCGTCGTCATGCCAATGAGAATTTAATCTTGTGAGTCTTTTCTCATGAAAATGAGTCGACTTCATGTAAAAGATTTTCGCAATTTTAAAGAACTCAACATTGAATTTGCAAATAGGCTCAATATTTTTATTGGTGATAATGGGCAAGGCAAATCAAATCTTTTAGAAGCAATTGCTCTACTCGCACTCAATGATTCATTTCGATATGCAGACAACGATAAACTTATTTCCATTGGTCAGAATTCCGCTCTAGTAGAAGGACTTTTGGATCGAAATGGCTTGGACTACAAAGTTAAAATGCAGATTTTGAAGTCACGTAAAAATGTGACTTGGAATGAAAAAAAAGTAACTCAAGGCAATGTAAGAGAACACTTTTCATGTGTCGTATTTAGCCCCGAGAGTCTTTCATTTATAAAAGAAGCGCATGATGAAAGACGGACATTGATAGATGAGGCCCTTGTTTCGATAGATCCGGGTTCAGCTCACCTTGTGACAGATTTTAGAAAGGCCCTTAAAACACGAAATAAGGTGTTAAAGGATTATTTAACTGAGGAGTCAGACAAGAATACCTCCCTTTCTGTTCTAGAAAGCCTGAATCCGCTTTATTTGAAGTTATCTGCAGAACTGACACTAAGAAGGATAAAGCTTCTTAAACACATGATGAGCCCCATTCAGGAAGCTATGAGAGCCATTTCTAAATCTCCTGTGGATATCTTAGTGGAATACCGTATTTCGGGAACAAATTACCTGGATTCAGCGATGTCAGCCTCCTTTGAAAAAATATATGATGCACTATTTCAAAGGCAGGTAGAATTGCATGTTGCTGAACTCAGCAGCGGGACCTCATTAGTAGGCCCACATAAGCATGAAATTGTGTTTCTATATAATCAAAAAGACTCAAGATTTTACTGTTCGCAGGGGCAGCAAAGAGCCCTTATATTATCTTTCAAAATGGCTCAAATAGTGTATTATCAGAAGGTTCACGAAGCCTATCCAATTTTACTATTGGACGATGTTTTGTCAGAGCTGGATTTTGTTAAACGAGGGGCTCTAATTGAGTTTCTTCAAAAAATTAAAACCCAGATCTTTTTGACAACAACAGATCTTCATTTGCCTGAAGAGCTTCGTATGGAAGAGTCAAAAGTTTTTGTAGTGAAAGAGGGTTTCATAGCATGACAACTACTGAGCAAAAAAGTTACGGAGCCGACTCCATTCAAGTCCTAGAAGGCCTGGAAGCTGTTCGTAAAAGACCAGGTATGTACATTGGAGACACAGGCTTTAAAGGTTATCACCATCTTGTGTATGAAATTGTGGATAACTCTGTAGACGAGGCTCTTGCTGGATTTTGTAAACACATCACAGTTACAATTAATACAGATGAATCCATCACGGTAGAAGACGACGGACGGGGTATTCCGGTTGGAACTCAACAAAAAAGTGGAAAGTCCGCTCTTGAAGTTGTTATGACAGTTCTACACGCAGGTGGAAAATTTGATGGTTCCTCTTACAAGGTTTCAGGAGGACTCCATGGCGTTGGAGCTTCTGTTGTAAACGCGCTTTCATCACGATGTCAGGTCGAGGTAAGCCGAGAAGGATTTGTGTGGACACAGACTTACGCAAAGGGTGTGCCTCAGACAGGGGTCGAAAAGGGCGAAGAAACTGTCAAGACAGGAACGCGGAATACATTTAAACCAGATCGCGAGATTTTTAAAGACGAAGCTGTTAAATATGATTTTAGTACACTGGCTAATCGTTTTCGAGAACTCGCCTTTTTAAATGCAGGACTGCATATTACTCTCGTTGATGAAAGAACTGGGAAAAAACAAGATTTTCAATACACAGAGGGAGTTGCTGAATTTGTTTCTTATATGAATCAATCTAAGAAACCTCTTCACAGCGAAGTTATTTATTTCAAAGGCGAGAAAGATAGTGTTGAAGTTGAGATCGCCATGCAATGGAATGACTCTTACTCTGAATCAATTTTTACATATTGTAATAACATTAATACCATTGAAGGCGGAACTCACCTCATGGGCTTTCGTTCGGCGCTAACAAGAACGACAAACACCTATGCTTCAGCTAAAAATTTATTAAAAGATTTAAAGTCTTCTCTTGAGGGAGAAGATATTCGCGAGGGCTTGGCTGCCGTTATTTCGGTTAAAGTTCGTGAACCCCAATTTGAAGGGCAGACAAAAACTAAGCTTGGGAACTCTGAGGTTAAGGGAATTGTTGAAAGTTTGATTAATGAAAAACTAGCGGATTGGTTTGATCGAAACCCAAGTCCAGCTAAAAACATTATTCAAAAATGTGTGGATGCAGCTTCCGCTCGCGATGCAGCCCGCAAAGCCCGCGAACTGACTCGACGTAAAACAGCTCTGGATGGAGGATCGCTTCCAGGAAAAATGGCAGATTGCCAAGAAAAAGATCCTTCCCTATGTGAAATCTACTTGGTTGAGGGAGACTCTGCCGGCGGATCTGCAAAGCAAGCCCGTGATCGAAAAACGCAGGCCGTTTTACCTCTTAAGGGTAAAATTCTAAATGTAGAAAAAGCACGTTTTGATAAAATGCTTTCAAACGATGAAATTAAAATGATGATATCAGCTTTGGGCACGGGGATTGGCAAGGACAACGTCAGTGCAGAAAAAATTCGTTATCACAAAGTGATTATCATGACAGATGCGGATGTGGATGGATCTCACATTCGAACGTTGCTGCTGACTTTTTTCTATCGTCAAATGCCAGAGGTTATCGAAAGAGGCTATGTTTATATTGCTCAACCGCCTCTTTACCGTGCCAAAAAAGGTAACAGCGAAGTTTATTTAAAAGATGAGTCAGCCCTAACAGAGCATCTTTTAAAATCAGGAGTAAATCATTTTAAAATTCCAAATAAAGACTTAGCTGAATCAGAATTAAAAAGCTTTATTCTACAAATACAAAAATTTAATCAGGTGATTAAAAACTCAGAGTCGAAATACGATAAAGATATTTTGTACTATCTCATTAGCAAAGTAGAAGGCTTGGAAACTGTTTTTGAAGCAGAAGAAAAGCTAAAGACTATAGGGAATAATATCCAGGATTGGGTGCAGGCAAATCCTGGGCTTGGTATTACAGAATATAGATTCGAGACAAAAACAAATCCTGAGTCGAAAAAACATGAAGCACATATTTTTACAACTCGGTATGCTGACAGAAAATCAACTATTGTATCAAAAGAATTTGTAAACAAATCTGAGATCGTAGAGTTGCGTAATATATGGAAATCACTTCAAAGTGTTTGCAAGCTTCCAATGTCGGTTCTCATTGGAAATGAAATTCAATCATTTGAAAGCTACCAGGAATTCTACGAATACATCATGGAAGCCTCAAAAAAAGGACAATACATTCAACGTTACAAGGGGTTGGGAGAAATGAATCCCGACCAGCTTTGGGAAACAACCTTGAATCCAGAGAATAGAACTCTTTTGCAAGTTACCATTGATGATGCTGTAGCTGCAGATGAAACGTTTAGCGTACTTATGGGTGAACAAGTCGAGCCAAGACGGCGGTTCATTCATGACAATGCCCTCTTTGTAAAATCTCTGGATATTTAGATAAATTATTGAGTAGGTGAATAATGGAAAACCAAGAAAAAGGGATCACAACGGTCGATATTAATAAGGAAATGCGAGATGCCTATCTACAATACTCCATGAGCGTTATTGTAGGACGCGCTCTTCCGGATGTTCGTGATGGCTTGAAGCCTGTACATCGCAGAATTTTATTTGCGCAAAGTGAGCTCTCAAACTCTCATGATAAACCTTATAAAAAATCAGCTCGTATTGTCGGGGATGTAATCGGTAAATACCACCCACATGGTGATACAGCCGTTTATGATTCTATTGTGAGAATGGCGCAGGATTTTTCTTTACGCTACCCGCTTGAAGATGGCCAAGGAAACTTTGGCTCTATTGATGGCGATAGCCCTGCGGCAATGAGATACACTGAAATTAGAATGTCCAAATTAGCAGAAGAGCTATTAAACGACATTGAAAAAGAAACAGTTCCTTTTGGTCCTAACTACGATGACTCTCTAGAGATTCCACTTGTCCTACCAGCAAAATTTCCAAACCTTTTAGTGAATGGGTCCGCAGGTATTGCTGTGGGAATGGCAACAAATATCCCGCCTCACAACCTAACAGAGGTCATTGAGGGTACGATCCATCTGATCAATAACCGTGAATGCTCAATTGAAGACTTAATGAATTATATTAAAGGCCCCGACTTCCCTACCCATGGAATTATTGCGGGTCGCGAAGGAATTTTACAGGCTTACAAAAAAGGTCGGGGTGTTATTACTCTGCAAGCCGTAGCCGAAATCGAGCAAAAAAAGGATCACGAAGAAATCATCGTAAATCAGATTCCTTATCAGGTGAATAAGGCTCGTTTGATAGAGTCCATTGCAGATTTGGTTCGTGAAAAAACGATAGAAGGCATTTCAGATATCCGAGATGAGTCATCACGAGAGGGTATGAGAATCGTGATTCAATTAAAGCGCGGCGAAAACTCCAGCGTTATTTTGAATCGCCTTTATAAGTACACACAAATGCAAATTAGCTTTGGTATTATCATGCTGGCTCTGGACGCCAAGAATCAGCCTGTCACTTTTGACTTGAAGCAAATGCTTGAAGCCTTTGTTGATCATCGACGTGATGTTGTAACAAAGCGATGTATTTATGACCTCAAAAAAGCCCAAGAGCGCGCTCATATATTAGAAGGCCTTAAAAAAGCCCTAGATCATATTGATGAGGTTATTGCGACAATTAAAGCCTCTCGCGAAGCCCATGCGGCCAAAGAGGCTCTTGTAGCAAAATTTCAATTTACAGAAATTCAAGCGCAAGCCATTTTAGAAATGCGATTGCAACGCTTAACGGGGCTTGAAATTCAGAAACTTGTTGATGAGTTGACTGAATTAACTAAAAAAATCGAATGGCTTAAGTTTGTCCTGGCGGATGTTCGAGAAATTTATAAGATCATTGTTTCTGAGCTCGAAGAAATTCGACAAAAATATGGTGATGAAAGAAGAACTCAAATTACAGGTGATTTGACGAACATTGAAGATGAAGACTTGATTGCGGATGAAAAAATGGTCGTGACGATCACAAATACAGGCTACATCAAAAGAATTCCGACAGATCAATACCGAGTTCAAAAAAGAGGTGGCAAGGGTCTGAAGGGCATGGAAACTCGAGAAGAGGACTATGTAACAGATATTTTCACGGCTAATACAAAGACGATGCTTCTTGTTTTTACGGATAAAGGTAAGGCTTATTGGTGCAAGGTTCATCGATTGCCGCTTGGAACTCGCACATCAAAAGGAAAATCTCTTGCGAACGTGGTTCAAATTAGCGGAAATGAAAAAGTCTGCTCAATTCTGCCTGTCGAAGAGTTTAGTGAAAACAAATATGTGGTCATGCTTACTGAAAAAGGCATTATTAAAAAGACATCCCTAGATTCTTTCAGCAACCCAAGAGTTGCGGGCATCATTGCTCTGACAACAGATTTAAATGACCGTGTCGTTGATTGCAAAATTTCAGATGGCCAAAGCGATATCTTCATTGCAACAAAAGAGGGGATGTCTATTCGATTTAACGAAAATGACGTTCGCGCCATGGGGCGAACGGCCCGCGGAGTGAAGGGAATAACCTTATCTGAAAACGATAAAGTTGTGGCCATGGAGGTTCTTGAAAAGGGAACTCCTGATACCATTTTGATGGTCACATCGAAAGGATATGGAAAGCGCTCCGAAACGACTGAGTATCGAATTCAAAGCCGTGGCGGAGTCGGCATTATCACTCAAAAAACAACAGACAAAGTTGGGTCGGTTGTCGGAACGAAAAAAGTATCCGCAACCCAGGAGCTCATTCTTTCCACCGATCAGGGCCAGGTAATTAGAATGAAAATTTCGGATATTTCCATACTGGGTCGCAATACCCAAGGAGTCCGTCTGATCAACTTAGATGAAAAAGATGAGTTCGTGTCGGGCTTAGCCGTTATAATGGATGAGGACCGTGCTGGCGAGGAAACACATTAATTTGCAGAAGACTCATCAGGTTATCAGAGGAGTCTTTCTAGTTTTAATGGCGGCTTTGTTATTTGTTGGTTGTACAAACCGGCAAGAGAATGACTACGAAGCGGGCCTGAAGTATTCAAAGAAAAAAGAATGGCCCCAAGCCGTTATCTATTTTGAAAGAACCATCCTGCGAGATCGAGAATCTCCGATTGCTCTTAAGGCGATGAAGGAGGCGGCTCGAATAGAATATCTTCAAGTTAAAGATTACAAACGAGCCGCTCAATATTACCAAGATATTATTGTGCACTCTCCCCGAGAAGAAGAGCGCCTGGATGCTCAGAAACAACTGGCGGCGATTTACTTCGAAAGCTTGCAAGACTATGAAAGAGCGGCGGTCGAATATTCTAAGTTAGTCACAAGTAGTCGTGTGGACTCTGAGCGGGCCGCCTATAAACTTCTTGTGGCACGCAGCCAGTACTTTTTGGGAAACTATTTTCAAGCCTTAAGCGAAATCGACGAGATACTTAAGCTACGGGCGGATCAGGAGACAGAATTTCAAGCGCGTCTTCTTCGTGGCAATGTTTACGTAGCAGAAAAAAAATTTCCTGATGCAGCCAAGGTATTTAGTGAAGTTATTGATAAATTTCCTGAGAAATCTCTAAAAGAAAATGTGCATCTTGTTTTGTCTTTGGCCTATGAAGAAAACGGTGATTATAAGCAGGCGATCTCAATCCTTGAAAAGATAAAGGACATCTACCAGCCGAAAGAATATATTGAGTTGCGATTAAAGCGGATAAAAGAGAGAGCTCACAATCAGCCCGGAGCGAGGGGCTACCGAAAATGAAGAAGTATCTTACTTTTGTGGGAATGGGATTTGAACTACTGGGAATTGTGCTGGTAAGCATTTGGGTAGGACTTTGGCTGGAAGGCTGGAAGCCCATGCGGAATATTTGGCCGGTTTTATTGGTTTTCATAGGGCTTGGAGCCTGGTTCTTTCGAGTTATTAAGATACTGAAAAAGATGAACGATGAAACCAAATAAGAGCCTGGCTCGCATCCTAGGCATTCAATTGATATTGCTTGGAATACTCATGGCTCTCTGGGCGCCAGACGCGACGCACCACGCGCGGCTTTACTTGCTAATTGGCTGGGGGATTTCGGTCAGTCAATTTGGGTTGCTCTACTTTGTGTGGTGGCGAATCTTCACGAAAAAAAAGATTGCCCCTTCAGTCATCGCCGTTGTAATTAAATACGCGTTTTTAGGGTTGGTATTTTGGTATTTGGCACCGCTAAGCTGGGGCGAAATGAAGGCGCTCACAGTTGGTATTATGACAAATCCACTTGCAATAGTGGCCTTTGCCCTCACTAAAAGCAAAAAAACATAACTGAAAAGAGAGCGAAAGCTGCCTATGTCATTTAACTGGACACAACTGATTCCCGGAGTCACACATGAAACATCGCACGTTGCCACACTGATCGTTGCAACAGTCGCGAGCGTTGGTTTAGGGGTCTATGCAAGGGCCAAACTGGGAACAGGACAGGAAGCTGTAGTCCCCGCCAGCAAAGTTTCAGTTCGAGGAATTTTTGAAGTCACCACAGAGTTTATATATAAATTAGCCAATCAGGTTATTGGACATAATGGCCGTGACTACGTTCCTTATTTTACAGCAATGTTCTTTTTTATTTTGTTTAATAACTTTCTTGGGATGCTTCCCGGAATGACTCCTGCAACCGAGAATTTGAACACAACCTTTGCGATGGGGATCTTTTCTTTTATCGCCTATAATTTTATTGGATTTAAAAAACAAGGGCCACATTACCTTATGCACTTTTTAGGTCCCATTTTGTGGTTAGCACCTATCAGGGTTGTTATTGAAATCATCTCTCATTTAATCAGACCGCTGACTTTAGGCTTACGTCTCTCTAATGTTATGAGGGGTGACCA
>DAHVKR010000139.1 GCA_027320785.1 Bdellovibrionales bacterium | reverse complement strand
TCACAGTTAACAGAGAGGCCGTTTACTCCAAATAATGTGGCTCCTGATCTGTGGCAATTCACGGACAGTTCTAAGTTGCAGATCGGGCCGAATCAAACCCTGGATGCCAATATTTTCCATGGCATGCCAGAGGATTTCACAAAGACTTTTTTAGAGAGATGATATCACCATTTCCTTTGAATCTGATCAAAGACAGAGACCAAGTATTGATCTAGCCAGCGGCGGCCATATTGGGGGTCTTTTTTTCTGGAGTAATAACCCATATGGCCACCATATCGACTGATATGGAGATGAACCTTCTCGCTCCATTGGGCTGATTTATAGTCTCGAATATCGATAAAAGGATCATCCTCTGAAGACAAAACATAGGTGGGAACTTTTATTCGGTTCAGATAATCCTTAACTGAGCATTGCATATAATAATCTTGAGCATCGATAAATCCATTGGCCTTTGAGGTATAAAGATCATCAAATTTTCGAGTCGTGCCGATGGAGGGGAGTTTGAGGTTTTCTTTTTGCTCCACTAATTTTTTTAAAATGCGATAAAAACGATAATCGTAAATGCGAGAAAAGCCTGTCGTCAGTAATTTCGAGGCTCGATTTAAATCAAGTGGGGCGTTGACGATAATGGCAGCATCAGGTTGATGTTCGCCATAACGAGAGGTGAGAAGGTTCAGTAGAATACTTCCGCTCATTGAAAATCCTAGAACGACTTGTTTTGAATTTTGAAATTTTTGGCGACTCCACTGAATAACAGCATCGGCATCTTCGCCGCGACCCGAATGATAGGTTTTTTGAGATGGGGCTTTATTTGAGGCACATCGGTGATTTACTAAAACAATATTCCAACCCAGATCATGGGCAATGTTGGAAGATCGACGAATATAGTCAGCATCAGAGTCCCCGCCAAGCCCATGATAAAGGCTGAGGGTGATGGAAGACTTTTGATCTCGATATTTCAGCAAGATCTGATCTCCATCGGGCAAAGTTAAAATTTCTTCTGTAGTTGAAAATTTAAAGGGATCGGAGCTGATCAAGTGCCCCAGGAGAGTTTGCGAGTGACCCGTCCAAAGAGGAATAAGAGGTTTCATCTGTTGGATGTTCAGTGGGGCAGGTTTCATACTTTTATTTTTATATGATAAGAGGGGCGGGGGTAAAGGGTAATTATTTTGATAGGCGTAAATATCCTAGGTCATACGGCCTGAAAACATATCAGACGAAGGTAAGGTTTTAACGATCACTTTCGCAGTCACTACCTCCTTGATTCCTCTGGTTGTTAATATGGAGATATGCAATGGGCACGCATCATTTTTATAATCGCTGTGACATCGTTAAGTCTCCGTGTAAGCGCTTCGAATGGCACCTCTTGCGGATTCGTTTCGACACCTGGGTTTATTCCCATTAAGGAATTGGCCGGCACACTTTCAACTCAGGCGACAAGTGTTGAAATCTTTGTTTTGATGAAAAATGGACAATGGGATGAGTGCTCGGGGGCTGTCGTATCAGATCAAGGACATATCCTGACAGCAGGACATTGTTTGGAAAACTGCAGTGACAAAAAAGAAGTATCGAAAGATAGAGGAATCAAAGCGCGTCCCCAACAATGCATTGTTAAAATTGACGGTGTCGAAACAAAAGTCGATGTTAAATTAACTTCTCAGTGCACTTTTGAAGAGCATCAGGAGGCCGTAACAGTTCATTCACCGCGAAGATGTACGCAATTTAACGAAGTCGCCGTTATTCTCCCACCATCAGGTGTAACAAAGAAACCTTGTCTTTCGATAGCCAAGAATTACAAAATGGGTGAGCGTGTTTATACGATTGGCTACCCCTCTCTAACAATGCGTGGAGAAAGAGATTCAGATGGAGTCAGTCAATATGCTTCATTTGGTCAAATCGTACCGCACTCGCAAAAATGTTTGATGATAAAAAATACGCTTGTGAAGGATAAATTGACTGATAAGGATCAGCCTGGTGAGTTTGTTAATTTTGATAAATCATTTCCTCCCAATATGAAAATGGGAGCTATTCAAACTACAATCGATGCGGTACCGGGGAATAGCGGAGGGCCCTTGATAAACTCTAAGGGTGAAATTATTGCTGTAGCCTCCTTTGCGGACACGCAAAAGAATAATGAATTTAAACAATGTCAGGGGTCTTCATTTTTCTCTCCGGTTGCGGGGATTAATCATGAAGTTTCCCATTTCGCGTCTAATTTTAAGTTATCTGATGTGGTCTGCAAAGAGAATCATGTAAAGTGAATCGATGGTCCAAGCTCTTTATTCGTGATCTCTGTGTCAAATGCCTTGTTATAATGAAATCAATGAGAGTCCTGCAAGTTTCCGATGACCCTATTAGATCTTTAATTTAATGTTAAACCATGGCACAAGATGTATGGAATCCCAAACAGTACGATCAATTTAAAGAACAACGGTCTCAACCATTTTTTGACTTGATGAATTTATTGATTCAAACAAAAACTCCGCGAGTGGCAGATCTGGGATGCGGTACAGGAGAGCTCACGGCCCAGTTGAGTCAACATTTAAAAGCTTCTGAAACCATCGGCATAGATACATCGGATGCCATGCTCGAAATGGCAAAATCCTACCAAACGGATCACTTAAAATTTCAAAAAGCTGATATCGAAAATTGGAATCCGGAAAAACAATTTGATGTGATTTGTTCAAATGCGGCTTTGCAGTGGTGTTCAGATCATGCACGTCTTTTTGAGAGCCTGACAAAGCATTTGGCACCACAAGGACAAATCGCGATTCAAATGCCTATGAACTTTGATTATCCGACTCATACCTTAGCTGGCATTATGAGCAAAGAAACTCACTGGGCAAATCTTTTAGGGCATGAAGCACGAGAGCCCGGCATGAAGATGCTCAAAGTTGAAGAATACGCCCGTTTACTTTTTAAACTGGGTTTTCAAGAACAAAAAGTATTCTTACGTGTTTATGGCCATGTGCTGGATTCGCGGGAAAGTGTGATTGAGTGGGTCAAGGGAACCACATTGAATTTTGTAAAGAGTCGACTGAGTGATATAGATTATCAAAAGTTTGTATCGGAATATCGCGAAAGACTTTTTCAAGTTTTGCCAGATGATAAACCCTTCTTTTACCCTTTTAAGAGAGTATTGATCTGGGGAAGACGTTAAGATAATTCTAAAAGACTAGTTCCATGTTGGCACTCGAGTGATTCTTATCTCTGACTTAAAAATATTTATTTGAGATAATTGTTTACAAGTCCGAATCTTTACATATATGCTGAAATCATTCTTACGAAGGGAGGAATGTCATGATTATAGATATTAATACAACTTTGATTTATGCAAATGTGCATGTTGGTTTGCAAGTGAATGATTTGATGGGCATTCAACTCTCTCTCATCTCTACTTCGACCCGACATTAAGTTTTCGGGATTGTCAATGAAAGCCTAAGGGCAAAAGAGCTGAATCAATAAAATATTTTTGAAGCATAAAAACGTCATTGTTTTTATGCTTCGAATTAAAACTCCGATGGGAATCGAGGCTGATCTCATCGGCTCACAATAACCATGCGATATATGGCGATGGAGTATTTTGTCTTGTGCAAAATTTTGCACAAGAAAGGGACTGTTTTGCGTTGTCGCGAGAAGGACTGTCACGGGAAGTGACAAGAAAAGAGAAAAATATGGAATCAGTAGGATTTCAAGAAATATCGAGTTTCAAAAAGAATAGAGAAGTTCGGGTACACGCAAAGCCAGTTTTGATGAAATCAGATTTAGCCTCGTCTGATGTTGGTATTTTTGTCCTTCTCACAATTGTTCTGATTCTAATAGGAAGAGTCATGGGCGCATGGATTTTAAGTGACCAAGTCCGAATTCAAAAAAGCCCCGATCAATTTGTGAGTCGAGCCGAGGAATACCAAAGGCTGCACAACCAGTGTGGACCCAATAGCTTCTTTAGACTTTACTAATTTCGAACGAGGAGGGGGCTCTGAAAAGAGCTTCTCCTTTGTCGCTATAGAACCTTTAATGGAGTAGGGCCCAGTTTACAATGGTATTTACGGCATCTTGTTGAATCGGACCTAAAGTAGGAAGACCATCTTTTTCGGGTGAGAGTCCATGACCGTAAAGAGGGAAGGACTTTAAGGTGACTTCTTTTTTTAATTTTTTCATTTTTTTTGTTAAAGCCACAGCGTTGTCTTTATAAAAAACATGCTTATCCAATTCGCCATGTACAATTAAAACGGGATGGGTATATTCATTTGCTCTTTGGATTAAAGTTTTACGATTATAAAAATCTCTATACCATTGAACAGGCTTATTCATCACAAGTCCATCAGCAGGAGATTTTTGGATGAGATTTTCAACCTCATTCCATTGAGCATTTAAAATAGTTATAAGATCTTGATAGGTAATGTAACCTTTTTTTTGAGTATCTATTTTGTCAATAGGAAGACCTGCTTTGAGGTTTTCAGGAACGTCCTTGGGATATATTTTTCCATCCTTATTTTTATCAACAGATTTGAATGTGTTCTGGGCTATTATATCTGTCATTTGACGTCGAAGTGAGCTCTTCAAGTTTTCAGCTAGAACTCCTATTAGAATAAGAGAACTAATATGGGGATTATCTTTATGGTCAAATGCAATTTCAGAGGCTGTTACTGTTCCCTCAGAGTGACCAATCAGTATTATTTTATCGTACTTGTGAAGTGACTCTATATACTGAAAAACGGCATTGGCATCGGATTTTATATTTTCAAATGTATCAGTTTTAAGTATTTTTTCATACAAAGGAGACCCTTTTTCGTTAAAGGCTCTTTTGTCATAAACACAGGTGGAAACTCCATTTTTATTGAGTTCATTGGATATAATTTTAAATGTGGGGCTGGGTTTTCCGTCTAAGGTTTCACTTGCGGGCATGGTTTCCCAGCGATCAATAACTCCACTGCCATGAAAAAATAGAGCTATTTTTCGAGAACCTGAAACATTATTAATTTGGCCAGTTAAGGTGTAGCCCTTATTTTTCAAAGTGAAAGGAG
>DAHVKR010000138.1 GCA_027320785.1 Bdellovibrionales bacterium | reverse complement strand
AGCCTACCACTGCCGCCTCTGAAACACCGTAATGACCCACAAAAACACTTTCCAGTTCAGCGGTTCCAATACGATGACCTGAAACATTCAAAACATCATCCACGCGTCCTGTGATCCAATAGTCTCCGTCCACATCCCGACGACAACCATCACCCGTAAAGTAGTACCCTGGGTAGGCCGAGAAATAGGTTTCCTCAAATCTCTTGTGGTCTTTGTAAACAGTTCGCATTTGTCCTGGCCAGGAATCCGCAATTACAAGTAGCCCTTCGCCCTCACCTTGGATTTCTTTTCCTTCCGAAGTCAAAAGTTTCGGGAAAACTCCAGGTAAAGGCCGAGTCGCAGAGCCTGCCTTTAATTTTGTTTTTCCGGGAATAGGTGAGATTAAGATTCCACCGGTCTCGGTCTGCCACCAAGTATCCACAATATCGCATCGTCCTTCGCCCACCACTCGATGATACCAGTGCCAAGCTTCTGGATTGATAGGCTCTCCCACGCTCCCTAATAGCTTCAATGATTTTCGCGATGATTTTTGAACCCAATCATCTCCTTCTCGCATCAAGGCTCGAATAGCCGTAGGAGCTGTATAAAAAATATTAACTTGATGTTTGTCCACCACATCCCAAAATCGTGAGGGTGTCGGATAGCTGGGGATACCTTCGAATATCAACCCAGTGGCTGCGTTCGCTAGAGGGCCATATACAATATAAGAATGTCCCGTCACCCAACCTACGTCAGCCGTGCACCAGTAAACATCTCCTTGTTTATAATCGAAAACAACCTCGTGGGTATACCGAGCCCAGGCTAAATACCCACCCGTTGTGTGCAAAACTCCTTTAGGTTTTCCAGTGGATCCCGAAGTGTATAAAATAAATAATGGATCCTCGGCATTCATTCTCTCTGGAGGGCAATGATCTGTGACCGTGGAAGAAATTTCGTGATACCAAATATCTCGACCTGCCTCCATGGCAATTGAATTGCCTGTGTTTTTGAAAACCAGAACTTTCTTCACCTGAACCGGCGAAGTCTCTAACTTCACAAGGGCCTCATCCACATTGGCCTTCAAAGCAACCGTCTTCCCCCCACGCCTTCCTTCATCCGCCGTCAAAATATATTCTGACTCGCAATCTAAAACACGATCTGCAATCGAGCTGGGAGCAAAGCCACCAAAGACAACAGAGTGAACAGCTCCAATTCTCGCACAGGCAAGCATCGCGACCGCAGCCTCGACAATCATCGGCATATAAATCGTAACTCGATCCCCTTTTCGCACTCCCATTTTTTTCAAAACATTGGCCGCGCGATTCACTTCATCATGAAGC
The DNA here is from genome assembly GCA_027320785.1 of Bdellovibrionales bacterium. Taxonomy (GTDB): domain Bacteria; phylum Bdellovibrionota; class Bdellovibrionia; order Bdellovibrionales; family Bdellovibrionaceae. The sequence continues at coordinate 3,710 of DAHVKR010000138.1, read as the reverse complement.
TGTTGGTAAGTGACCTTTTTAGAAGGAGTCTTCGGATCATCGGCTTCCCAAATAAATGCGACTTCTTGAGCATACTTTGGCAAATGTCGATCGAGGCAGTTCACCGTGACATTCAACTCTCCATCTTTAAACCATTCAATATTCACGGGCCGATGATAAGAAATAGTTTTAATATGAGTTGGTTTTTTAAACCAATCCAAACCATCAATTAACGACTGATAAAAAGATTGAAGAGAAGGATCCAGCGGGTCAGTTGAATTTGAAACCTTATTCATTATTTAACGGTAAGAAAGCTTAATTCCAGGGTCACGCAGCAGTTGGTCAATGCGCTCCATGCTTAAAAACAAAAAGGGAGCCTTTGGGGCTCCCTTTTCCGACTTTTAAGTCTTTTTATTTATCTAGTTGGGCTTAATTGACGTCTTTGTAGTCCGCATCGATGACATCATCGTCACCCTTATCAGATTTAGCCTCTTCACCAGTGGCTCCACCTGTAGCTCCGCTATTATCAGCTCCACCTGCTTGTGCTTGTTGCTTGTAAAGCTCAGAAGTCAATTTGTGAGTCGCAGAATTGAGGGCTTCAAATGCCGCTTTCATTTGCTCAGCAGATTGATTTCGATCTTCTACGACCTTCTTCGCATCTGCGATGGCTGCTTCAACAGTTTTCTTATCGCCTTCACCAATCTTAGCTGCTTCATCTTTCAAAAGCTTTTCAGTTTGATAGATCAAGTTGTCCAAGTTGTTTCGAGCTTGAGCTGTTTCCGCGCGTTTTTTATCTTCTTCAGCCATGGCTTGAGCATCATTCACTGCTTTTTTAATTTCTTCTTCAGTCAAACCACTTTGTGCTGTGATTTTGATCTGTTGAGATTTTCCCGTGCTCTTATCCAAAGCCGATACATTCAAGATACCATTGGCATCCAAGTCGAATGTCACCTCAACCTGAGGAACACCCCGAGGTGCTGGTGGAATACCTGTTAACTCAAAACGGCCTAAAGACTTATTGTCTCCTGCCATCTTACGCTCACCTTGAAGAACATGGATGTCCACAGCGGGTTGGTTGTCCGCAGCTGTCGAGAAGATCTGTGATTTCTTAGTGGGAATCGCAGAATTTCTTTCGATCAATGTGGTCATCACGCCACCCATGGTTTCGATACCCAATGAAAGTGGAGTCACATCTAAAAGAAGAACGTCTTTCACATCACCGGCTAAAACACCACCTTGTACGGCCGCTCCAACAGCTACAACCTCATCAGGGTTCACTGTTCTGTTCGGCTCTTTTCCAAAGTATTCTTTAACCGCTTTTTGGATAGCTGGAATACGAGTCGATCCACCCACCAAAACAACCTCATCCACTTCACTTGGTTTCATACCTGCATCGCTCAAAGCTTTTTTACAAGGCTCTATAGAGCGACGAACCAGGTCTTCCACCATTTGTTCGAATTTAGATCGAGTCAATTTCATTTGAAGATGTTTAGGACCTGACTGATCGGCTGTGATAAATGGAAGATTAATTTCTGTCTCTTGAGAAGATGAAAGTTCAATCTTCGCTTTTTCAGCGGCTTCTTTTAAACGCTGAAGAGCCATCTTGTCATTTTTAAGATCCACACCTTGGTCTTTTTTAAATTCTGTAATCATCCACTCTAGGATACGAGTATCGAAGTTATCACCACCCAAATGAGTATCCCCATTGGTTGACTTCACTTCCACAACACCATCACCGACTTCGAGAATCGAGATATCAAATGTACCTCCCCCGAAGTCGTAGATCGCAATTTTTTCGTCTTTCTTTTTATCCAAACCGTAGGCCAAAGCAGCCGCTGTCGGTTCATTGATAATCCGCATGACTTCAAGACCTGCAATTCGTCCTGCATCCTTAGTCGCCTGACGTTGAGCATCGTTGAAGTAAGCTGGAACGGTGATCACAGCCTTTGTCACCGGCTCACCCAAATAGTCTTCTGCTACTTTTTTCAATTTCGAAAGAACAGCCGCACCGATTTCCTCAGGACTTGCCACTTTATCACGGACTTTAAATCCACAATCATTCCCTTTTTGAACCACAGTGTAGGGAACGAGTTTAACTTCTTCTTGAATTTCCTCGAAACGGCGACCGATGAAACGCTTAGCTGAGTAAATCGTGTTTTCAGGGTTTGTGACGGCCTGACGTTTCGCGATTTGTCCCACAAGACGCTCACCCTCTTTTGTGTAGGCAACAACAGAAGGGGTTGTTCGAGCTCCCTCTTCGTTCACAAGAACTTGAGGCTCTCCACCTTCCATGATGGCCACACAGGAGTTGGTCGTTCCCAAGTCGATACCAATAATTTTAGACATAAAAACTCCTTCTATTTAGATAAATGAACTGTTCGGCTATCAATAATGAATTTGAGTTGGATTGTCACGGAGTCAAGCCCAGCTCCGTAAATTTACCTATTTCTTCTTATTCCAAAAACCATGCTTTTCCTGAGAGACTGAAACACCTTTAATTTCAGCTATTTGAGCTAAAAGCTTATGCTCTTCTGCCTTCAGCTTTGTAGGGAACTCGACGAGAACCTCAAATTGAATATCCCCACGTCGATTTCCCTTTAAAGAGGGAAGCCCCTCACCCTTCAATGTGACGATCTGATCAGGCTGAGTGCAGGTGGGTACATGCAGGGTGGACTTACCATTTAAAATAGGTACTTCCACATCGGCCCCCAGAAGAGCCTGCAAATAGGAGATCTGAATTTTAGCATAAAGATTCTCCCCTTCACGGGCAAAAATATCATGCTCACGAACTCGAATTTCCACATAAAGATCACCGGAACTACCTCCTCGATAGCCTCCTTCACCTTCACTCGAAACACGCAAGCGAGTTCCGTTGTCCACTCCCGCTGGAATATTCACGCGGATTTTCTTGTGAGCCGCATTTCGACCGTGCCCCTTACAGCTTTTACATTTGTTCTTAATAATTTTTCCTTCGCCTCGGCAGTTCGGGCAAGTCGTCGCCATCGTGAAAAAGCCTTGGCGCGTGACCACTTGTCCATTGCCATGACAGGTGGGGCAGGTTTCAGGTGAGGTTCCCTTTTCAGCTCCCGAACCCCCACAGGACTCACAATTTTCTTCAGTATCAAACTCAATGTCTTTCTCAAGACCCTTCAAAACATCTTCAAGATCTATTTCACAAATATAGCGTAAATCAGAGCCGCGGCGCGGTCCCGTGCGTGACTGGCGCTGACCGCCCATTCCACCCATGCCGCCCATATTGCCACCAAAAAACTCAGAGAAAATATCTCCGAAGGAAGAGAAGATATCTTCCATATTTTGGAACTGAGGACCTCCGGCTCCACCCGAAAAAGCTTGATGCCCATAACGATCGTAGGCCGCACGCTTTTGAGGATCGCTCAGAACTTCATAGGCCGAAGCCGCCTCTTTAAACTTTTCTTCAGCAGCGGAGTCTCCCGGATTACGGTCAGGATGAAACTGCATGGCCAATTTGCGATAGGCCTTCTTAATAGTGTCTTGATCGGCGCTCTTGGAAACACCTAATATTTCGTAATAATCACGGGATGTTGACATGGTGTTGAATATGGGGTGGCTAGCTAAAGCTGTCAAGGTCTCGACCCTATAAGCCCTTGAATAGATTCTTCTTTTAACTCTAAAACTGCCTATTATTCGGGCTTTTCCTTAAGAGCTTCAATCTTTTCCCTTAGCCGCTGGATCACATGTTCATCTTCTTT
>DAHVKR010000137.1 GCA_027320785.1 Bdellovibrionales bacterium | reverse complement strand
CCCCACTCGATAGAGAGTGGGAACAAAAAACAAAACAACTTTCACAAGGAGAAAGTAAAATGGAAAACAAAACAGCAAAAACAGTTCGTATTTCTCAAGGATTCAACGCAAACCCGCAAGTTTATCTGAATCAAGATCGAGGTAGCATCACTCATCGCTTAGGCGCTGATCTTAAGATCGAAATGCCCATCAATCTCTACAAAAAGATTCTGGGTCTGCCTTTTGAGAAAAAAGAAGCTTCTCAAAATCAAGAAGCTACAGCTACTCGAAAGGTCACTTACGGTCTTGTTGCTAGGCCTGTACTTTTCTTAAGCGAAGACGGTGACTACCTCATTCACAGTGTTCTTGGAATTCGCATTTCAAAGCATGTGAACTACTACAAACAAATTCTCGGAGCTACGTACACTCCAAAAGCACAAACCGCATAAGCGGTTCTCTCTCAAGTAACTGGAGGCTTTGGCCTCCAGTTACAAATATCAATAGCGGATAAACTGAATGAATGCCTTCAGTTTGTCTCATTTTTAAGGTCGCACCTGTCACATCTTGCAAATTCACGAACTCTTCTCACGAAGTCCCGCCAATCCCCTTCGGGTCTTGTCATGCCTTCTGAACGGCCCAAAAGGGCCTATGCGAGTCCATGAGCAAGAAGCGCCAAGTGCTCCGAATTTTCCCCCCGCCCAGCAAAGCTGGGAGCGTACCGGGCGGGTGAAAAATGTTTTTTTAAACCATAAGAAGGAGACAAAATCATGGGACACAAAGCACAAAACGATAGCCCTAGAATTTACGTTGCTTGCTTGGCTTCGTACAACGCGGGTCAATTGCATGGCGAATGGATTCTTGCGGTCCAAGAGCCACAGGAAATTCAGGCCGCTATCCACTCCATGCTGGAAAAGTCACCCGAGCCATTTGCCCAGGAGTGGGCCATTCACGACTACGAGGGTTTTGGTTCTATTTCTCTCGGTGAGTGGCCCAGTATTGAGCGAGTTTCAACTCTTGCAAATTTGATTGCTGAACATGGCGAGCCCTTTACGCTCTGGTACCAGAACCAAGATGGCAACAACCTCGATTGTTCAGAGCTTGAAGAGACGTTCTCAGAACAGTGGCAAGGCGCTTTTGAATCTGAAACTGATTTCGCTTACAAACTGCTCGAAGAAACTGGTCAGTTGGGCGAACTTCCTACTTGGGCACAGAACTATTTTGATTATGAAAGTTACGTACGTGATCTGAGTTTAAGCGGCGATTTTTCTTTCACCCGCCACAATTGCCAAACTTACGTTTTCCGCAATTGTTAGCACGAAAGTAATTACAACCTTCCGGATGAGGGATTAGAGGCGGATTGTTGGTTTTTGCAATCCGCCTTTTCTTTTATGCGGCACTCGTCGGTGCGGGTTGCACCGCTAGAAACTCGAAAAACTCCTTTGTGAGCATAAATCCCGTAAACTCATCCCGAGAAATTGGTCCTCTCGCAATGATGTATCTTTGTCGCAGTTGTTCTTTTCGGTCTTCGTTCGACAAAGATTGATCTTGCAGCTTTCGGATGTGCTCATCCGTAACAAGATCTAATACAATTGCAAGCATATGATCGAGCTTGATCTTGCGACCTAGTTTTTTCTTGTTCGCAGTTACTAGAATTTTTTCTACCTTCTTTTGATTTTCTAGATTGATGCGAACGGATTTATTTTTTGCGTTTAACTTTGTGTTTGCTTTAGCTGTTTTGTTTTCCATCTGTAATACTCCGATTTTTTAATTGATTAGTTTGTGGGGAGTTACTGCTGCACTTCTACCGGATCAGTTGCGACAATTGCCTTTGGGGAATTGCGCAACATTTGAGACAGGACCGAGCGGATTGCTGAAAGTTGATCGTCATTCAATTGACCGATCATTGTTACGCAGTCGTCTTTGTGACTTATGATACTCCTATGGCCGAGGATCTTTTCAAACTCCTCCATTGTGTAGCCATAGCCTCTTACAAGTTGTTCTATTCGCAGACTTGGAAAGTCGCGCCTTCCTGTTTCAAAATGACTAATTGTCGTGTGAGTTACACCTATGATTCCGGCGGCTTGTCTGGTGGTAAGCCCCGCATTTTCACGCAAACGCTTCATCACGTTTGCAACACTGGTCATTCGTTTTTGTTCTGTAATTGCCATGATTCGTACTCCTTTTCTTTCGGCCATTTTCCAAGCTTTCCAGCTTAAAAACGGTCGTTTTGGGTTAGACATTCCAGACATCTAACTTGGAAAGTACGAAACACGCTGATTTCAAGAATTTAACTGGAGGTTTCCAGGTTTCCAAACCTAAGTGGTAACACTAATTTCGGTAGCACAAACGTAGCACAGAAATAGCATAAACCAGGAAATCTCGGGCATTCTCGCGTGATGTTGGCCTTTTTCGAACTGAAATTCGCCTCGAACTCTATCTGCTTGTTATTGTTATTTTCTTCTGATCTTTTGCGGAGTTAGGCGATTGAAACTGAAGTCATTTTTTTTGGTGTCCGGTTTTCAAATTACTGTGGAGTAATTTGGCGGAGAGGGCGAGATTCGAACTCGCGTTACACTTTTGATGTAAACTCGCTTTCCAAGCGAGCGCCTTCAGCCACTCGGCCACCTCTCCAAGCTGATAAATTGGGAGCTGGTAGATTTACCCTATTTTTTTGATTTTTCAAGGGTTTCTTGGGGTTTATACCCCCTCCTGGATCTTGTATATCCCCTGCCTTTGCACTAAGTTAAATCACTATGATTATCGTCACTGGTGCCAATGGATTTATAGGAAGCGCTCTTGTCTGGGAACTCAACCAAAAGGGATATCGCGATGTCGTCGCTGTGGACTCTGTCGGACTTGAGGAAAGAAATCTGCTGAATAATAAGGCCTACACCAAATTCCTTATGAAGGACCAAATTTGGGACTTTTTGCGATCTGCAGATGCTCACCGCGTAAAATGGATTTTCCATATGGGAGCCTGTTCCTCGACGACTGAAAAAAATTGGGATTTTCTGAAAGAAAATAATTTGGAGTACTCTCAAAAGTTATTTGAGTGGTGCACTGAAAACCAAAAAGATATCGTTTACGCTAGCAGCGCTGCCACTTACGGTGGCGGAGAAAATGGCTTTGATGATACTTTTGATTCTGAAAAGCTAAAGCCTTTAAATTTGTATGGCGATTCTAAAGTATTGATGGACCGTTGGGCCTTAACCCAAACGAAACAACCCCACCACTGGTATGGTGTTAAGTTTTTTAATGTGTTCGGCCCCAACGAGTATCACAAAGGCGCGCAGGCTAGTGTTGTCTATAAAGCCTTTCATCAAATTCAAGAGTCTCATTCTTTGGGTTTGTTCAAAAGCTACAATCCTGATTACAAAGATGGCGAACAAAAACGAGATTTTGTTTATGTAAAAGATGTGGTTCGCTGGATGGTCGAGCTTATGGATAAAAAACCTGCCAACGGGCTTTACAATATGGGCTATGGCCAGGCCCGCACATGGTTGGATTTAGCGCGAGCGACTTTTAAGGCCATGAAGGAAGACTTGAAGATTAACTGGCTTGAAATGCCTGATAATTTGAAAGATCAGTATCAATACTTTACCGAAGCCAATATGAAGAAGTGGCAGGATGCCAACTTGAGCACTCCCGAGTGGCCTCTAGAGAAAGCCATTCAGGATTATGTGCAAAATTATTTGAAAAAAACAGATCCTCTTCTTTAAAAGGATTTTCAAATGGAATTGTTGCCCCAACATCTGAGTAAGTTTGTCGTCAGCCAAGCTGAGAAAAAATATTCTCCTCGCGATCACGCCGTTTGGCGCTATATTATGCGACAGCTGAAGACCTATCTTTCTAAACATGCGCACCCCTTTTATCTGGAGGGCTTACAAAAAACCGGCATTACCGTCGAGACCATCCCACAAATTTCCAATATCAGCGAAAAACTTTCTCATTTTGGATGGAGAGCCTGCCCCGTCAGTGGCTTTATTCCTCCCGCTGCTTTTATGGAGATGCAGTCTCTTTCTGTTTTACCCATCGCTAGTGACATGCGATCCCTCGATCAACTTCTCTACACACCCGCTCCAGATATTGTTCACGAGGCCGCAGGACATGCACCAATGCTCGCTCACCCCGAGTACGCCGCTTATTTGAAGGAGTATGCGCAAGTTGCTAAGAACGCTATCATCAGTCGCGAAGATTTGAACGTCTACGAAGCCATTCGGGTTTTATCAGACGTAAAAGCCTTACCTGAAGCTACATCCGAAATGATTTCAGATGCCGAGAAAAAACTCGATCAAGCTGTGAAAAATGTTTCCCATGTTTCCGAGGCCACTCAGCTTTCTCGCATGAATTGGTGGACAGCCGAATACGGGCTGATCGGCACCCTCGATAATCCTAAAATATATGGAGCTGGACTTCTCTCGTCTGTAGGAGAAGCTCGCTGGTGCCTCAGCGATAATGTTAAAAAAATTCCCTTATCACTTGAGTGTATTGATTACACTTATGATATTACCGAGCCTCAGCCTCAACTGTTTGTAACACCCGACTTTAAAACTCTCTCAAAAGTCTTGCAGGAATTTTCGAATACCATGGCCTACAAAAAAGGTGGTTTAGAAGGACTTGAAAAAGCCTCTCGGGCTCAGTCGGTCAATACCGTGGAATTGAATTCAGGTGTTCAAATTTCAGGTCAGGTGATTGAATTTATACGAGACACCTCAGGACAAGTGGCCTACTTTAAAATGCAAGGCCCCAGTCAGTTGTCCTATGGAAAAAAAGAATTAAAGGGACACTCGAAGGATTATCATTCTCAAGGCTATAGCTCACCTATGGGTTTTCTAAAGGCTTTTCCTGGAAAATGTCCCAGTAGCCTTTCAGCGGATGAGTGGAAAAAAATTGGTGTGAATTTTGATCAACGTTCTTCCATTAAGTTGGAATATACAAGTGGCGTTGTCGTCACAGGAAACCTGATCTCTTCTTGGACTGAAAATAATCAACGTATTTTGATTTCACTTGATAATGCCAAGGCCGAGTTCGAAGGGAAAATTCTTTTCGATCCTTCCTGGGGCAC
>DAHVKR010000136.1 GCA_027320785.1 Bdellovibrionales bacterium | reverse complement strand
CTGTAGGAAAGACATTTTTCTTCTCAGATTATTTTAATCTCAGAATTCAAGCCGGACCAGCCTCAGTTGATACCTATTCGATGCCACTTGGAGCCACTAAAGAGAAGAAAGAGACCATTACGATCGGGTTAATTGAAACAGGACTCGTATTTTATTTTTAATATTTTAAAATTTTAAGATTTTTGACAGAGGAGTTAAATAATGGAATCACACAATATCATCACGACCTTCTTTGAAAAGGGCGGTTTTACTTCATACTTAATCACATTCGCGGCTTTGTCGCTGATTGTGATTGGTTTCGAGAGACTACAGTATCTCTATTTTAAAATTAGACCCGTTTCGTCTCAGGTGCTTTCACAGCTCCAAATGTTGATTCAGGGGCGCAAATACATGGAAGCCCTTCAAATTTGTAATGAGATTCAAAACGTACCACAGGTTCAGGTTATTAAGGCTGGCTTGCTAGCCGTAGATAGTGGACGTGAGGCGATGAAATCATCTTTGGGAAGTGCGGTGGTCGAGGTTTCAAAAGAGTGTGAAAAAAGAATCCCTATTATTAGCTTGATTGCATCCGTGGCCACTCTTTTGGGTCTTTTGGGAACAATCTCAGGTTTGATTCGAACATTCTCTGCGATTTCGCAAGCTGACCCTGCTAAAAAAGCAGCTATGTTGGGTATGGGTATTTCTGAAGCGATGACGGCAACAGCGGCCGGACTTGTTGTGGGTATTTCAGCCATGGTTGTTTATACACTTTGTACTTCTAAAATTGATGATCATGTGAGCGTAGCCAAAAAATCAGGTTATGATCTTGTGGCAACTATCGAGCGCTCAGAGCGAGAGGCTTAATGTTTGATTTAGACAACACGACAGAAAGAAGACACGCGCCAGAGCCAGATCTGGTGCCTATTTTGGATGGTCTAACGTCCGTGATCTTCTTTTTGCTTCTGTCGATTACCTTTATTGGTATTACGAAGATCACAGTTCCCCCTTCAACAGTATCAACGGCCTCTGTGAGTAAAGATATTCCGATATCAGGTCGCATTGTAGCTCAACTAAGAGGGCAAACAATTTTAGTGAAGATGGAGTGGATTGGACGTCATCCGGGATCTTTTGAAGAAAGTGTTCCACGTGGTGATGCCTTGGAAAAAAATGAAAAGCTAATCGATGCATCTGCCAAATTGGCCGAGCAGTTTAAAGCTAAATTTCCAGATGAAAAGACTATTCAAATCGCTTTGTCATCGAATCTTAATTATCAAGAACTTATTTCCATTATGGATGGTCTTAGAAAAGATGACCGTTATGAAGATTTAGTTCTGAGTTCCTATACGGAGGCGGATTAAATGCTCGACTTCGAAGGCGAAAAAAAAAGAAGTAAAGTCCTGATTTTACAATTGGCACCGATGATTGACGTTTTCGTTTTGATTATCGTGTTTCTAATTAAAGGTACCATAATGGAAGAGACAGCTGTGACGAAGCCAGAAGGGCTGAACCTAGCTCAGAGTGTGAGTCGAGAGCAAAGCGAGAACTCGCCACAGGTGATTATCTCGAACGATAAAGTAGAGTTTAAACTGGTGGATCAAGTTCGCCCTATTGCTGAATTTAAAGAAGATGATTTTAATCCTCGAGACCCTATTTTTAAAGCGTTCAAAAAGTTTCAAGAGGAAAATAAAAACTTAGAAAACGCTAACCATATCAATGTGATTAGTGATCGTTCTACTTCTTATAAAGTACTTTATAATGTTGTGAAAATTCTGCGCCTCTCTGGTTTTCAATCTATGTTGTTTGTAGCGGAAGGCGAGGGACAATAGTGAAAAAAGCCATCATCCTTTTAGTTTTAGCGTTTTCTTCTCTTTCATGGTCAGCTTCTTTTAGCTCGAGACTGTTAGCCTTAGAAAGTGCAAAGGATGATTTAGGAATTCGAGTTCTTCTAAGAGAATATTTCAAAAGACCTATATCTTATAAAGAGTGGAAATTGGCTCGTATTGTTCTAGGTAGAAGACCCAGCGCGGGCTTTGATTTAGTCATGGCTTGGGATCGACACCCTTCTATAAAACGCTATAGTTCAAAAACGATTAAGACAATTAAGGCTCTTGATAAGGCAGATCAACTCATGCTTTCGAAGCAATTTGATAGTGCCTTTAAGCTTTATCAAAATATTGCCCGCTATTTTAGAGCTCAGTCTAAGGGTGGAATTAAGAGATCCAATATTCAATTTTATTATTCTGTTCTTCACTCCATGGCGCGGGCCCTCTACGGGGGAAATCACTTAAAAGAAGCTCTCGAAGTCTATAGTTGGATTCCGGCCAGTTACTATCAAATTCAGCAGGTCTTATTTGAAAAGATGTGGGCTGGATTCAGAGCGAAACGTTATGATATCACTTTAGGAGCCATTGCTAGCCAAAGATCAGCTTTTTTCAGTGACTACTTGGAGCCCGAAACTTATCTTGTTCAGATTTATACTTTGAAAAGACTCTGCCGTAAGGAACAGGCGCAAGCCGCCCTGGATTCATTAAAGAAATTCTATAAGGCTTTACAATCTGGAACATTTACTTATCTGGACTGGGCTCGTCGCGATCTATACTGGAGTTCCTTGCAGCTTTTAACAGAGAGGAAAAGTAAAGATACCGAACGTCTCGATATCGTTTCGGAAGCTCAAAGAGAAGGTGAAATTAAGAAAATCACAGATCGTTTACAAAAGCAGTATCGAATGAATAGACCGACGCTGATGGAGTCGTTACGACTTGTTATCGGTTACTCCACATTGGCAAATAAGAATGATAAAATTATCGGTCGTGTTAATGAGCTTGAAGATCCTGAAACATTGAGAGCAGAAGGGCTTGAGTGGTGGCCTGCTCAGGATACCGAAGAGTGGTTAGATGAAATTGGAAGCCATGTTTTCGTAGGGAAAAGCCTCTGCGTTGCAGATGCAGAAGAGAAAAAATGATCAGAAATTTAAGTACGCTCATTTTAACAACTACACTTTGCCTTGTTTCGACTGGGGTTTTAGGAGCTCCTGCGAGTTCGCAAAAGAACAAAAAGAAGAGTGCGGCTACCTATGGCCCTTTGCAGGCACCTCAACGTCCCAGTTCTCAATTAGATGATGTTAGAAGAAGACAAGATGAGGCCTTATTAAAAGGGCAAAAGGAAAAAGAAATTAGAGAAGAGATGCAAGCTCTTCAGATGATTTTGGGGAATAAACTTCGAAAAGATGGTAAGAATGAGCTTCTTTTAAGGCGAGCCTTTTTATTTTATAAACTAGGTCGTGCGCGCTTGCTGACCAATAAGAATCCTCAGGTTAATAAAGCGCAGTATTTTACTGAGGCCAATAAAGCCGTCGCGGATTTAATTCGTTACCACAAAAACAAAGAAATTGTTTTAACAAAAGCCCAACAGGCTCTTCTTCTTTTTATTCGAGGATCAATTGCTCAAGAGTTAGGGCACGAAAAAGACTATATCAGTGATTTTTCTCTCTCGATTAAGTTAGATCCAAATTTGCCTCAGTCTTCTAGCATGGCTCTGATTTTGGGCGAAACATACTTTGATAAAGACAAATATAAAGAAGCCATTGCTTGGTACCAAAAGCTTAAGAACCAATATGACTCTCATCAAAGAAGTATTGCTGATTTTAAAACGGGCTGGAGTTGGCTTCTTTTGAAAAAATTTGATTATGCTCAGTTTTACTTTTTGAGAGTTGCAAATCAAAATAAGGCGCAGTCATTCCGTGACGAGGCTGTTCGAGCCCTGGCCTATATCATTGCTCAAAATAAATCTGAAAAATGGATTGTTAATTTCTCACGAACAGCTTTAAAAGATGAGTCCTTGCGCCTTATTTTCCTCACAACGGTTATTCAAAACATTCATACTCAAGATAAAACGAAAGTTCCGTATTTGCTTTTCAGTGAAGTCTATCGACATACAAAAGAGCCAGGTGCTAAAATTAAAATTTTGGGAATGTTGATATCTTACGAAAAGCGTGAAGTGCCTACCCTTGGTCAGAAAAAAGCTTTTGAGTACCTTGAGGGTCTTGTTCAAAAGAATCCACAGTTGCCTTGGAAGACGTGGATGACAGATGGACTTGATTTAGAGCCTGATATTCGAGGCTATGTTCAAATTCTGTCGGATTATTATGTAGGGAAAATTCCCACCAAATTAAAACTCGAAAAGCCTCAGATTGTCGATTTGTTAAATAGAGAAATTGTTTTTTACATTCAATATCTGATGACCCCTCTGACAAAAAAACCTATGCTCAATTTGTGGTTGGACTTGATTCACCGAGAACAAAATCCGCAAATGGCCATGCAAGCAATTCAAGTCATTGGACAGTTGCAGCCCCCTGCAGCAGATGCGCTGAGAAGGGCTCGTTGAGAGTATATTGCAATACTGGATGATAAGGCGAACAAGGACCCCAACATTCGCAAAACTTTAATCGCGGATGTGGAAGATTATACAGCCAAGTACCCTCATGACGATGAGTTAGGACGATTGTTGAATCGATTGGCTGAACTTTACATGTTGGATAACCAATATGATAAAGCATTACCAAAGCTCAAAGAACTTTATACGATCAAACCCACTGAAACAAATGGTTACAATTATCTTCTTTCTCTATTCAAGCTCGATAAGCTGAATGATGTTGTTGCATCTGATGTGTCTGTAAAGTGGAGAAAAAGTTCTAAGATTCAAGATATTATGCGTGAGTCGCATTTAAAGTTGGCTCAAGAAGCGCAAAAAAATAATGACCAGAAGGCCTACGAAGAGCATTTAAGAGCTTTTCTGTCGTATAACCCTAAAAAAGATCAAGCAGCACTAGTTAAGAGTGGACTTTTAACATCATTTATCGAAGCGAAAAATATAACAGAATACTGTCACGAACGCGCGAATATGAAAGAAAACGAGCGGGATGATAAGAACATCCTTGCGACAGAGGAAAAAGCTTTAGACTTTATGTTTTTAGAGGGCCCCATCATAAATTGTTCATGGGCTCATGCTAAAGGGACTACGACTCGGGACTTTAAGTTGGCTCTATATGACGAGTCTATGAGGAAGCCA
>DAHVKR010000135.1:4813-5060 GCA_027320785.1 Bdellovibrionales bacterium | reverse complement strand
GTCGCACCATTCTCTAAAGACTGAAGCGCCAAACTCAGACTATCCTTAACCTGACTTGAAAAATCAAAAGTCTGAATTAAAACGACTGAGTTATCAGGCATGACTTTATATAGCTTAGCCACAATATTGGCTGATGTAGAAAAACCTAGATTTAAAGTGCTTTGACCATTTTGGAGAGCTGAAAAACTGACCTGTGAAATCAAATTAGTATTTTGAGTTGCACACGGGTTAACCTGATTATCTTGAA
>DAHVKR010000135.1:0-4803 GCA_027320785.1 Bdellovibrionales bacterium | reverse complement strand
AAAATTGTCTGCACCCACAACTTTCCAACCATCATTTTGTAGTTGAGTCCAGTTACTCGCAGGAGTGCTATCGCTCGCATTCCAAAATCCTCCTGAAACTCCACAAAGTGGATATTTCCCCGTGGTACTATTGGCAGGTTTCTTTCTCCAAATTAAAACATTGGCAATTTCATAACGAGGACCTTGATTGTAGTAGTAGGTCATGGGGATTTTCGAATTTTGGGATAAAGTAACGGGATCATTCGCACATCTCATACGAGTGGAGTGAGCACCGTCATTCACAATGACCTCTTGATCACCATATCCTAAATTAAGAAGAAGACGACTTCCATCATCCGAAATAGTCGCCAACTCGTAATCTCCCTCTTCATCGGCTGGACTTAGCTTCAGTAAGCTCTTCATTTTAAGGGCAAAGTATTCAATTAATTTATTACCCCCTTGGTCCACTAGATATGTTCCATCTGACAAGAGGAACCCTTGATCAAACTTTCTTGTGGGGACATTGATTTGAGATAAATAAATGGGCGTCGTAGTTTGAATAAACTCATTTCCTCCGCCAAAGTAGTCAATGGACTGGTAGTTATTTTTCGTCGAGGTGCTCAGATTCGATTGAGGATCTATATAGGCCAATTCTGCTTTAAGTCCTGCCTTAGAGTCTCCACCGTTTGTATTTCCAAAGGGTTCACAAATAAACTTACTCGAATTCAAAACCGTAATTCCATAGGTATCGGTCACAACAGGCGTAACCACACCCGATGCACTCTCGCTGAGGGCGGGAGTCGCCGAAATGCTGCCAGGCTGGCCACAGTTTTGAAAAATGAGAGCAATAGATAAAGCCGCGAATGCGCCCGCCAGAACACGAATAGACTTAACCATAGTAGAATTCCCCCTCTAATAGCTTATAGGGCAAACGCGACCAATACCAGTAAGAGATCTTTTATTCTCAAAGTGAAACAAATCTGTGACTTCAATCCTATACTTTGATAATTCCTTTTCATGGACATCGAATCAAAATGTGGAATTCTAGGCGGCGGCCAACTCTCGATGATGTTACTGCAAAAAGCGCATAGCTTGGGTCTAAGCCCCCAACACCTTTCCACCTCCTCGCAAGACCCAGCCTTTCAAGTATCCCCCAAAGGAATACTTGGAGATCCTCGTAATCCAGAAGACCTCAAAAAGTTCACTCAAAATTTAAATTATCTGACCTTTGAAAGTGAATTCTTCGATGCAGCTTACCTCAAAAAAGAACTCACTCACTTCAAAGGAACTATTTTCCCAAGCCTTGACTGCCTTCAGCTACTTCAAGATCGAAAAACACAAAAAGAAAGCTTTAACAGTCACAAACTTTTGACGAGCCCTCATTTACACTCAAAGAACCCTGAACCTATTTTAGGATTCATGAACCAGATGAAAGGACTTGTCGCAAAAAAAAGATGGAATGGCTACGATGGATATGGGACTACAGTTTTAAAGACCTCAAAGGATCTTCAAAACTTTTTAGATCAAAATACTTCTCAGCTTGATCAATTTATATTCGAAAAGAAAATCAATTTCGATTATGAGGTTGCTCTGCAAGTTGCTCGAAGTCGAGCCGGCCATGTGGTTTTTTTGCCCCTAGTTAAAACGACTCAAAAAGACAATAAATGCTTTCTAGTGGAAGGACCTGAAAAAAATTCTCTTCAACTTATATCTCTGCAAAGAAAAATTAAAAAGTATCTCGATGCCATAAATTATGTCGGGGTTATTGGGTTTGAATTTTTTAAAGTAAAGAATGATTTTATTTTAAATGAAGTAGCCCCTCGAGTTCACAACACAGGACATCACACTTTGGACTCTTGCGAGCCCAATCAGTTCACACTTCACTGGTTATGCGCTCTTCAAGACCGACTTCCGAAAATTCACCTTAAATCAAAATCCTTTGTGATGCTAAATCTCATTGGAAATAGTGATAAACCCGTAATCCCTCCCGATCAATCTGAAGGAGTTCTTTACTGGTATGGAAAATCCAATCGAGTGGGGCGCAAACTCGGCCATATTAATTTTACAGGTGAAAATAAAAAAGCCCTGGTAACCAGGGCTTTGAAAGAATTAAAACGTTGGAAGCTTTAAATTCTACTGAGCTGCGCAGCGGTAGGCAAATGTGAAGTTCCCGACGGGTAAAACTTGCGAGAATGTCACCATACGACCACTCACACTGTAGTTTGTTAAAACATTCCCAGCAGCATCTTTGACAACAAGATCCACAGCACCATTATTATCTGAATCAACTGGAGAACAATCCAATGTCACAAGGCGAACTTGCTCTGTTGTGCTATCCCCGATGACAGATAATTGATTTGCATAATCTGTTTCACAAACACTTCCTAAAATTCCGGAAGTCATGTTTGTTAGCTTTTGATAGTTTTTACCATAAGCTTCGTTATCGCTATTAGGAAAATTTAAACAGGCCTGATCCCCATCACGCACGATGATGGAGCTGAACTTAAAGCTTTTTCCAGGATAAGTATTTTGAACATAGTCATAAAGGTTTTGAGCAAAGTTCTTAAAACCAAAAGTACTCTCGTCCCCAGTCTTACTATTACTTGTAACTGTCTCATCCGAATCGGAAACAAGAATCACAGAAAGAGCCGCCCCATCACGGATGAGGCCCACATTGGGTCCTGTTGGATCTAAAGATCTTTCAAGAGCTCGATAGGTTGCTTTCACACCCTGTTCAAGTCCACTTCCTTCATTCGCAGGTCTTTGAACCGTCGAGGAAAAGGCCGATTGAGCCATAGAAAAATCATCCGTCGACTTAATTAAATAGGTATTAAGACCATTGAATGGAAGAAGCCTTCCATCCTTACGATAAGCTGTACTAGCCGTATCGGGGTCACAATCTGTTGTAGTGATCCCAACTTGCCAATCGAGTCCCTGTAACTTAGAAAGAAATGTATTAAATCGAGAAGCCATATTTTTTTGTTCGTAACTCATAGATCCTGAGTTATCGATCACAACGAGTACGTCGACTTTTGAGCTAGCCTGACTAACGGATACGACTTTACTGTAGTCTTTGTAATTTGTTGTATTCGTGGTAGGTGGCAAATCCGCTAAAGCACTACTTGCTGCTTGCTGGTTCAGTGCAATGGATCCTGATTGACCACAGTTTTGGAACATGGTCATCAAAAAGAGAGAGGATGCGATTGCGGCTACGTATCTTATATAGACTCGTTGATTGTTCATAGTATCCCCCACTGAATATCCTATTCAAGGCTGAGGCCAACCAGCTTCCCGCTATTTCGTTCCCACATGTTTCATTGTGGAATGAATTGCTCAAACTTTTTGCAGCTTCACACTCTGCTCGATCTAACCCTGCGAAAACTCATGGACTTCAAAAAATGATCGAAGTCTTGATCGAATTTAAAAGTTTGACAGCGTTTCATAACGAGACAAATCAATTTATCTCAGTTAACCTCAACATAATTATGATTATTTTCGGAGGAATAAATACGTGACTAAACAGCAAAAGAAAAAAAAATCCGTCGCGATTATCATGGGAAGCCTGACTGACTACTCTATTCTGAAAGAAGCCGAGAAAGCTCTGAATGATTTAAAAGTTTCCTTTCACACTGAAATCGTTTCAGCCCACAGAACTCCGGAAAAAATGGTTGAATTTGCACAGAAAGCTCAAGACCAAGGTTTTAAAGTCATCATAGCCGGCGCCGGTGGAGCCGCACACCTTCCTGGAATGGTGGCGAGCCTGACTTCTCTTCCTGTCATTGGAGTTCCTGTGACGGTGGGAAAGCTTAAAGGCCTGGATGCTCTTCTCTCGATTGCTCAAATGCCCAAGGGGATTCCTGTGGCTTGTATGGCTGTTGATAATGCCTATAATGCGGGATTGCTGGCGGCCCGTATCCTAGGAACAGAAGACTCAGCTTTGAATCGACGTATCCAAAACTCTTTGAAGAAAAATAAAGCTAAAGTTAAGAAAATGAATGCTGATCTGCGGGCTTCAAAGAAGGCACGTAAGTAATCAGCAAATGATAGGCTCCAAAAAGAAGACCAATGTAAAAGGCATCCCCAGCAATTTGATTTCCAAAAAAGGGAATAGCCATCACATAGCTATTCAAAAGTCCTGCCCCTGTGTGAGGGTATAAATCCTGAGAAAGCCAGACTCCAAAATTAGTAATAGCAAAGAAGAGAACTGAGCTCAGGACAGATCCCATGGCCAATTTCGAAACCTTATCTTCCATGGTGAAACCTAAAATTGTAATGAGGGCCACAGACGCATAAACATAAACAGCTGTAACGTGAAAACCTAAAAGAGCATCCGTCCAAAGAAGACTTAATAAGGGCGCGACAAAGGCCAACCACTTCTTCGGCATATGCGCTCCTGAAAAAAGCGCCATAGCCCCAATGGCTGTAAAATTCCAAGGGTGAGGAATCAAACGAGAAAGCCCCGCGATCAAAACAAGAGTTAGAATTGTGATGATGTTTTTCATGGCTTGAAACTACACCATACCGACTTACTTATTCAAGCGGTTTTGAACCAGATCTTGAACAACGGATGGGTCTGCCAATGTGCTGGTATCTCCTAAATGCTCAGGTTGATTTTCAGCAATTTTTCTTAAAATTCGCCGCATAATTTTTCCTGAGCGAGTCTTCGGAAGACCCGGTGCCCACTGAATAAGATCCGGAGTCGCGATAGGCCCTAGCGTTTTCCTGACTAACTGAATGAGTTCTTTTTTCAATTGATCATCAGGTGTGACGTCTTTGTTCACCGTTATAAAACAGTAAATCCCCTGCCCTTTGATATCGTGAGGA
>DAHVKR010000134.1 GCA_027320785.1 Bdellovibrionales bacterium | reverse complement strand
GAACCATGAAGTGAAAGCCATTGTTCAAAACTATAAGAAGGCGGCTCAAAATGCTCAACAGGCTGGATTTGATGGTGTGGAAATTCATGGGGCTAACGGCTACTTAATCGATCAATTTCTTCAAAGTTTTTCAAATAATCGACAAGATGAGTATGGGGGTCCCATCGAAAATCGAGCTCGTTTTCTACTGGAGATCGCCGATGAAATTCTGAAAGTTTGGGGAGCCGGGCGCGTAGGAATGCATCTAGCTCCAGCTGGAGATTCTAATGATATGGGGGATGCGAACCCAAAAGAAACCTTCGGCTATGTAGCCCGTGAATTGGGTAAAAGAAAGCTCGCTTTTCTTTTTATCCGAGAAGGACAAAGAGAAGGTTACCTCACTCCTTATTTGAAAAAAGAATTTGGAGGAGTGGTAATCGCCAATCAGGGGCTTGATCTTCAAACGGCCTCAAAGTTAATCGAAGAAGGATCTGCTGATGCGGTTGCTTGGGGAAAATACTTTATTTCCAATCCAGATTTAGTTCAGAGAATTAAAAATGATATTCCCTGGGCTGAGTTTGATCCCACCACTTTTTATTCAGAAGGACCTCACGGCTATACAGATTACCCTCAGGCGTAATCTTTCCCTCTACTCAAGGAGTCAAGGCGTGACAGACCTCTCAGCAGGGATAGACTGAGTCACCCTCATAAAAGGAGTTTTCTATGTTAAAAGTGATCCCGGCCCTTGTCATAGCTGTTACTTTTTCAACACAAGCGCATGCTTTGAATTTAATGAGTACATTTCAAAAAATGGCTCATAAGAAAATGGAGAGCACTCAAACTCATCTGGTTAAAATTCAAAAAGGCGGAGATAATCAGTGTGAGCAGTTTCAGGGGGAATGGAAGGGGACATGTACGGAAAATGGGAAAACGGAAGAGGATACGTTTTTTATTGAACAAAATGCTTGTACGAGTATTTCATTGGGAACAACTCCCAGTGAAGCTCAAGAGTATGATCTAACAGGTGTCGGTATAAATTCAGGATCAAATGCGGGTATCTTTAACTCACAGTCGCAGAATATGGCGGCACAGTGGAGTCCGGATCGAAAAACAATTCGTATCGTGGGTAACACTCTGATGAATTCGCCCCTTATTTCCAAACCTTTAACATTCACGGCCTCGGGTCAGATCACGATGGATGGAGGCCAGCTGGTTACAACATTGCATTCCAGTGGTGATGACTCGGGCGATGTGAATTGTCGCTACTCGAAAGTCAAGTAGACTTTATACGCTTTCTTTTTCTTCGATACTTCTTTTCATGCTTAGAAGGGTCGAGATCACAAAACTTTCAAGAGTGAAGTGAATTTGATTGGTAGGATTTGCCGTTAAGAAATCGATCTCAGCTCGGCAGTGTAAAGGTGGTAATGACATTTGAATCAGCCAGTGCTCCAGAAGAAAACGACTGGTTCGACCATTGCCATCACTAAAAGGATGAAGTGAATTTAGATTTTGAACGAATGACAATCGTGCGAAAAAAGGATGATAGTTCTTTCTAAAAATAAAGTCCTGAATCATCTCGAAACCTTCCTGCAAAGCCTCTGGTTTGGGAAAAGGATAGTGCTCCGAGAGAATAATTTTTCTAATTTGGGGTGCCTGAAGTCCCAAAATTTTCTGATTGAGACGAAAATAGACGCTCAGGTCCTGTTTTTGAAAATATATGTTAAAATCTCGAGAGGCTTCTTGTAGGTATAACCATGCAGGATCTGCATCAGTGGCTTGGCGAAGTGTCACGCTGGTGTTGCGATAGTTTGCAAGATCCAAAGGCCAGCGTTGTTGGGCATTAAACTCAACCAGTTCATCGTAGGCTTCTTTTAAAAATGAATTCCCTTGAAGGCTTTCAAGTTCTTCAAGGGAATTCTGAATGATTTTTAAATCGGGATGCATATTTTTTTAAATTAGATGCCACTCTGAGTACAGGCTAAAAGCTGTTTAGATTTTAAATCCAGTTTGCCTGTAGCAGGATTGACAGGAGTAAATTCCACTCTCCACGTACCATCCTGTAATCTTGCACCTGTCATATGAGCTCTTTTAATGTGCTCACTCGAACCTGTGTAAGTTGTGGTGACGTCTACGTCGAAACGATCTTCGCTAACAGGTCCAATTCCAGCAATACTGTAAGTTCCTCCCCAGAACTCCATACCATTCATAACGAGGTGATCAATGGTCATAAAGTTTTGTGGGCTTCCGGGGCGGTGCTGCCAAAAAGAGATCTTAGTTTGAGATCCATAGCAGTCTACATTAGCCAACGCTGCTGGGGCAGCTGCGGTCAATGTTAAAAAAGGTACGATAGCTTTAAGTTGGCTAAGTTTTGATTTCATACGGTATCCTCCGTTGGGTTAAGTATGGGCCTAATATATAGGATCCAGGACACTAAACCTAGAGAGATGAAAAAAGGTAAGGCTTTAGAGTGAGTGCTCTAAATAAGGACCTTGCTATTTAATTTTGAAGGTTAAAAGACCCACTTGAGCATGGCTTGAGTGACTGATTCGTTGACACCTGCCACGCCGGCTTTGTTGTGCCAATATTGATACTCAACACCTATATAAAGTTGATTTGTATTCTCGACATAGTGATTCAGGTCCCACAAAAATTGCGGAACAATGAGTTCGTTGGCTCGAAGATGCCCTTCTGCTCCTGCAAGATCTGCAAAGCCCGTTATAACAAAGCGATGATCAACCAACGTGAGTGGAACCAACCATGCTAAAGTCACTTGATCTGTGATTCCACTTTGATCCGGATTGTCTCGAGCTAAAAGGTTCAATTTAAAATAGGTAAAAGCGGGGATATGAAGATTAAAACCCACACCCAAAAGTCGATTGTGGACACCATTTCCCATTTCAAGTGTGCCTGTGAAGCGAACATCTGAAATGAGATCTGTATCCGGCTTTATCCCAAAGGTTTTGGTCAAACTCCAACTAGGAGAAAACTCGCCGTATATAGATGAAGTACTTTCCGTTGGCTGAGCGACGTCAAAGAAAAAATAATCTTCACCATACTTCCAATCATCGGCGTGTTCAAAAGTCATAATCGTTTTATCTTCAGTGCCGAGCTTATAGCCATTTCCTCTGAGGAACTGCACATTGGTTGTTTGCCAATCCGCGAGTGACAGTAACGGAAAAGTTAAGATGAGGATGGCTACTGATTTCTGCAGGTGTTTTTTAAGTTGAGTCATACAACGTAACTTCTCGGGGGACCGAGAAGGGAACTTAACAAACCTTTAGGCCTCTTTCATTGTGCATTTCAAAGGATGCTGATTGGATTGAGCAAACTGGTTTGTCTGCATCACTTTCATTTCCGCAATCTCAAGAGTAAAGACTCCTGCTACGCCGGAGCCTTTTTCGTGAACATCCATCATAATTTTTGTGGCCTCTTCCTCTGTTTTAGCAAAAAAGCGACGAAGAACATGAATCACAAAATCCATGGGGGTGTAATCATCATTCAGAAGAATGACGGCATACATTCTGGGAGTTTCCACTTGAGGAAGTACATCAACGCCCACATCAGATGAAGTATCTGTATCAGCTTGAGATGGTTTAGTTGGAGGATTTTTTTTATCTGTACTCATGTTTGGTCCCTCCTCGCATAATCTGGCATATTGATCAGAGGAGCAATGGACAAAGGTCTGGTTTCCATCGGCCCTCCTCTAAAGTCTTATCTTGAGACAGTGACTTGCGTAAACATTAAATCTACCTCACAATTATTTTTGTTTGCTCTTTAGACAAGTGTCTGAATGTACGACAAGTAGAACGGTATGTGGTGTATTGATAAAGAGCTATTAACTATTCAACTATGTTAACATTTATAAACGAAACCATTAAAGCCTTTAGGAGGTCTTCATGAACGTAAAAAACAATAACCAGGGTTTCTCGCTGGTGGAATTGATGGTGGTTGTGGCCATTATCGGTATCTTAGCCGCGGTTGCCATTCCTCAGTTTGCAAAATTCCAAGCGCGATCTCGACAAGCTGAAGCGAAAGCTCATTTGTCGGGTATCTTTACTGCTGAGAAATCTTTCTTTGCAGAGTTCAGTCAGTATTATGGCTCTCTTAAAACGGTGGGTTATGCTCCGGATGCACGAAATCTTCGCTATAATGCGGGATTTTCGGCTTTGGGTGTGGCGGCTCCAGCTACAGTACCTGGTGCAGATACAACTATGTTTGCATTGAACATTGGTACACCTTGTATGTATGGTGGTGTAGTAGCGGCTTGTAACTTTGATATTATTCACTACACGCCAACTGCTATTGCGGGTTCAGTTAACCCGACAACAACAACATTTAAAGCGATGGCAGAGGGAAATCCGAACTCTGATTTGCAGGCGAATCTTGACCAATGGTCGATCGATCAGGATAAAACAGTTAATTGGGAAGCTAACGGTATCCACTAAGTCTAGTTGTCTTCAATCTTAATTGGATTGATAATGAAAGAGGTTGAAAGACCTCTTTCTTTTTTTATGAAAACAGTTCTTGTCAGTCTTCTTCTTTTTTTATTGGGTTTTGTCGGAGTGATCTCTGTGCAGATGGCTCATCTGAATGAAGTTAAAGATCTCATCGCACCCCCTCCACATTTGGAACATTATAGCTTTGGGATGCGTTCCCAGTTCGCGGATCTACTTTGGATTCGATCCATTCAGGATTTTGATTATTGTGATCAGACCTTGGGAAAAAATCTGTGTAAGGGAAACTCTTGGCTCTATCAGATGCTGGACAGCTTAACTAATTTGGATTCTCATTATTATATCGCTTATTCGGCTGGCGGGTTGGCCCTGACAGTTTTAGTCTCAGATTATGCGGGGGCTTCAAAAATTTTCGATAAGGGAATTAAAATTTATCCCAATGATTGGAAGTTGCTTTACCGGGCGGCTTACCATGTTTTGTATGAAGAGAATAATTATCCCAAGGCGGCTGAGCTCTTTAAACGAGTGGGTGAAAATGGAGGGCCCGAGTGGACTCTCAAATTGGCCAGTCGGCTAAACACACGCAGCGGACAGGTAGAAGTGGGTGAAAGGCTTCTGGAGGATTTGAT
>DAHVKR010000133.1 GCA_027320785.1 Bdellovibrionales bacterium | reverse complement strand
CGAGATTTCATCCATAGCGAGGATGAGCTTTTGAACCTCATCCGCACCCTGGCGTGCTTCTTTTTCACTTTTCTCTGAAAGATCTTTAGCGGATTGAGCATGCTCAGCATTGAGTTTAATCATGCTGGAAATTTCCTCAACTGAAGCTGTGGTTTCCTGAATGGAGGCGGCCGCCTCCACCGAAGCTGCACTTAGATTTTGAGCCGAAGAAGCAATCTCCTGACCTGTGCCTTGGATCTCTCCACTCGCCTGAGTCAAATGATTCGCCACTTGGCTGAGCCGATTGAGTGGTTTTCGAACTAAAAGGAAAGCAATCAAAATGCTCAGAAGACCGACCAAACCAGAGAACCCTGCAATTGTCCACGAGGCCTTGGCAGAAGCTTGCTGCACAGGTGTCATATCTGAAATAATAGCAAAGGCAGCGTGCAACTTTCCGTCTTTCCAATTCTCCATTTTATAACCCAAAATATCATTTCCATTATGAAAAGGAGAAGTAGCAGGATTTCCGTGACAAGCTAAGCATCCATATTTTTCAGAAAGTCTGACCGGCCGGTACACATAAAATTTGTTGTCCTTTTTCTCGACTAATTCTTTTAGTTTGGGATCTGCACCAAAGCGCTCCAGTATTTGCTGTTCCGAAGCTGTAGCCTGATTATCTTTGTTTCTAGGCTCATCTGAAAAAACTCGAAATTGGTAGTTGTCTTTTTCAGCCCCTCTGCGTGCCACAACCATCGTGGCATAAACAGGAACATGCATCAAAATTTCTTCTTTAGCACTTTTAGGGAGATTTCCATCTGGATATTTTTCAACAGCTTTACCAACAAGATCTTTAAATCCCCCTTGGCTTGCAACAAATGTTCGTACTTCTTCAATACGCGAAAGAATGGCTCTTGATTTTTCCAAAAGAGCTTCTTCCCGTGCAGATCGAACCGAAGAGGCCGCAATCAAGGTTGAAATAATTGTTCCCACTACAACTGTGACAGCAATAACTAATAAAAACTTGGCTTTAAATGACATAAGTTTCCCTCTTGCTCTTTTTTTAGAGTATCGGCAAAACTTTAAAGAATAGTATGGAAATTTATTATAAATATAATTTTTACGACTAGACCATGATTAAAATTTTTTAAAGCTTACGGCTTTGAACTTTTTTAGAATATTCCTTCAAAAACATTTCTTCTGCGGTCAGCCCCTTTTGCCTGCTAACGCTCTGACGACAAACCCATGCGTTGAGTTGCACGACTAATAATTCGTCTTGAATTTGACTTTCTATTTTATTCCGAGAAACTTTCTTTTTCTTATTAAAGCTTTTACCCAGCTTAAGAGTTGAGCGTACAGATGAATTCAATAAAGATCGACAGACCTGATTCCATTGGCTTTTCTTTTTTTGAGTCTTCTTAGATTTAGACACATGACGAGTTATCTTTGCTTTTGGCACATGAAAAGTTTTTAATTTTTTTTGAGAAGTGCTCGCTTCCGCGAAGCTCATAATACCTAAAATTATAAAGATTGTAAAAAGCTGTTTCATTCTGACTCGAGTCCCCTTCTATGCAAACTATCTCTATATTTGTACTTTGCAAAAAGAGTCCATATGCGTATGACTTCTGATTTTTCTCTCGGGTGTTAGCATTTTAGAAAGTGCTGATTCTTGTCACCGGCATATCTTTACAATCTCATATTGAGACTGTCGAACTTGTATTCTCTTGAGAAACTTTTCAACAAAAGTTGAAATGATGGTTTCACTCAAAGTATTCTGTTTCCTGTGAGCAGCGCTTTCAAAATGGATACGAAAGCGGGGCTCAAGTCAAAGCGGCCCGTCACCAGGATTGTGGCAGCTAAATGAGTTGGGTCATCAACAATAACTTAAAAAAGGAGGATCCTAAGAGGTTATAACTGACTAAAGGAAATTCCTTCCTTGTCTCAGGGTAAACTCGGCGAAAGCCGGGGACGCAAAACTAGAGGGGCTTCAGCGCAATGCTATGCCAGCCAGTTGCCAAGGGTTAGTCGCCTTACAGGTTCTGAGAGGTGTGTATGGAAGGAAAGAAAAACATATACGAAGGATTGGTTCATTCCCCTTAGCCTGCTTGTCGAATACGGAAATTTGCGAGCAGGCCCTTTTTTTTATTCTTTAACGAATAACGAGTTTCACTCCCGCCATGATTTTTTCAGCATCTTTAATCTTATTCTTTCTCTTTAACTGAGAAAGCGAAATATCGTACTTCTGAGCGATTTGCAGTAAAGACTCTCCTCTTTTCACAACATGGTACTTTTTCTTCTGATGTCTTTTAGAGGCTGTTCTTTTCGCTACCTGGTAGGTTTTCTTGTGAACGAGCTTCGAAGTTCCTTTACGTTGAGATGTTTCTCTCTCATCTGAAACCTCACCCGGAACTCTGAGCTTCAATCCAATTCGAATCAAACGCCCCTTGCGAAGTCGATTCATTCTTTTCAACTGACCAATGGAAGTATTGTACTTTTGAGCGATACTATATAGTGAGTCTCCAGATTGCACGATGTAGTACCGAGCTCCTTTTTCGATCACCTCTCCACCTGTCACCTGGTTCAATGGAACCTGACGTATTCGGCGAGCTGCCACTGCCGCTTGGTCTCGACGATCTTTTAGAGGTGTACGATCCGGAACATAGATTCGACGACCAATTCGAAGCCGAGTTCGACGAGTTAAATCATTCAATTCGCGCAAGTAAGCTATATTTGTTCGAAAACGTCGAGCAATGCCCCCCAGAGTATCTCCACGACGAATACGATAAACTCGTGTTTCTCCTGCATCCGCTACGTACTCAACCTTATCCACCACCGAAGTTGCAGCGGCTTGGAGACCTTGCTCCGTCATACCCACTGGTAAACGTAAATCAAGAGCTCCATTTTTGGCTGGTGCGATTTCACCTCTATATTTAGGGTTAAAAGCTTTGAAGTCTTCATAAGGAATATTGAGTTTCTCGGCCATCACACGCAAATTCAAAGACTCTTTAACTGTGATCGTTTCGAATTCGATAGGCGGCATATAATCAATGCCCTCAAATCCATATTTATCTGGATACTTTGCGATGAGTTTAGCTGCAATAAACTTCGGAACATAGTTCATTGTTTCACGCGGAAGGCGTCGCTTCCGAACAAGCTCCCAAAAATCACGAGTGCTGTTCTTCATCACTTCGCGCTTCACGCGATTTTCACCCACGTTGTAAGAAGCCATGGCCAAATACCAAGAGCCAAATAAACTATAAAGACCTTTAAAATAATCAGCGGCCGCCTGAGTGGCTAAAACAGGGTCACGTCTTTCATCGATAAAGCGATTGATCTCAAGACCATAACGTCGACCGGTCCCGCGAATAAACTGCCAATATCCTACAGCTGCCGCATGGGAGGTCGCATGGGAGGCAAAACCAGACTCAATCAAAGCAACATAAAAGAGATCTTCAGGAAGACCATTATCACGCAAAACTTTTTTCATGAGTTTTTCGTAACGCGTACTTCGGGCTAAGTATCTCTCCATATGATTGCGCCCCTTTGTTTGGAAATACGTAATCCACTTTTCCACCAAAGGATTAATCTCAACAGGAATGGCCTCCAGCTCTGTTGCCTGAGTCGGCGCCTCTTTATCGTCCTCTTCAATTTTGAAATGCGTGATGGTATCGGTCACCGGTTCGTCATCATCATTATTATTTGTTGTAACAACAGGTGTGACGACAGGAGCTGCTGCTGTCGTGGGAGGTGTTGTTGTGGGTGTTGTTGTGGGCGTTGTTACGGCCCCCGTAACAGTCGTAGAAGTTTTTTGCGCTACAGGAGTTGTAGCAGGAGTAGCTGGCTGCTGAACTGTTGCGACTGTTGTAGCTGTTGCTGTTGATGAAGCCGCCGTCGGTGCTGCAGCTTGAGACTGAGTCCCTTTCTGAGATCGCATCGACATACGAGATGCACATCCCAGTTGGAAAATAAGAGTACTAATCAATAGAGAACCTGAAATACGAACCATTGGGTATTTTGTCATACTGTCTTAGGCTATCTTTTGATCTTCTTTTTTTCAATCACTCGTCGACTGGAAACACTCTGACCAGGGTCGGAATCAGACCAAAAGACAGGAGGAAGTGCCCAAAAGCCCTGTTGGCCTAACCGGTAGAGGATATAATTCCTCATAACGGACTTCACATAGTTCTGAGTCTCATTCCATGGAAGCTCATCAATCCAAATCTCGTCTCTCCACTCTGTAGATTTAACTTGAGCCAAATTTTCAGTGTCTTTTCTGAGCTTCAACCAAGCTTTAAGTCGAGTAGGCCCTGCGTTATAGGAGGCTATGGCTAAAGGCCAGTGACCTGAAAACTCAGCTTTCATTTTAGCTAAATAACGCGCCCCAAAAGGAATATTCTTTTCAGGTATAAAAAGATCCTCCGGTACGTGTACCGATGTTTTAAGATCTTTAGCCACTTCTTGAGCTGTGGGGCCTATCAGTTGCATCAATCCAAAAGCATTCGAAGAGGAAACCGCTTTCATATTAAAAGCCGACTCCTGCCTCATAATACTCCAGATAATCCAAGGCTCAATTTTCTGAGCTTGTGCCTGCTCCTGAACCACCTTTTCAAAAGCATAGGGCATGAATTTTTTCTGAAAAGACCAAGCCACTAAACGCTCGTCCATATTCTGTGCACTTTGCCCAAATAGAAGAGCCAAAGAATCTAACTTTACGCGGGCAAAAAAATCAGCCCACATTTGGTAAGCCTCAGCATCCCCCACAGATAAGATATCCTGAATCTCAGAACCAGCTTCCCAAACATAACCAGCCTTCAAAAGCTCTTTAAATCTCTTCCAGTTGGCCTCAGCACTCTTTGGAAAATTCCATGTCGCCCGCGGTGGTGGCAAACTCACTTCAGGAAATTGAAGTTTTCCCTGCTGAGCCTCCACTCGAAGTTTGAGGCCAAAATACGTGAAGGGATATTGATCAATGAGCTTTCCTCTTTCGGCTTCATAGGTTTCCTGAGGGCCTATAAGTTGTAAAGCCCGCAAACGCCAATATCGAGTTGTCAGAGGATTGATTTCCTTCCCTGACTGTAAAAGCTGATCAAATGTTTTGAG
>DAHVKR010000132.1 GCA_027320785.1 Bdellovibrionales bacterium | reverse complement strand
CTAATCTGTTTGAGTTCCATTTGTAACTTTTTACAAGGTTCTTATGAAGTTGCCCTTCGTCATCATACTCAAACAATCTTCCATATAGATTTAAAATTAAATTTCCCTGTGTCGCATCCACTATATTTGCTGGATCCAAACCTTTTTCAATAACATTCGCTAAAGGGTAAGCTACGTCTAGTGTTTTTTTAAAATCTGTTTTTTTATTCATTTTATTCCTTATAGCTAAAACCGAAATAGCAAATAATGAAATTACAATTGCTAGCTTCAAAAGCTTATTTACCGACACTTGCTGTACCACAAATCACAGAATCATTTGCATTCACGCTGTGAATGATATTTTTTTCTTTTAAATATTCATACAAATCATTTTCACTTCTATTTTTCCTGAAATTAGGGGCAAAATCTTCCGCATAAAATTCATTCCATTTGTTTACTTCATTCGCATACATTATTAGATATAATTTGTTATTTCGATCATCGTTAACAAACCAATAGTTTACTTTTGATCGATTTAAATATTCTTGGAGTTCGCAGCAAGAAGTCCCGACATTTACTTCATACACTACAGCAGAACCTTGCCCTGCATTTGCGCGTACTGATGTCAGCAGTAACGCCCCCAAAACCCTCACAGCCCAAACTAACTTTGCCGTCATCCTTCGCCCCCATTCGTAATACTATAAATTTTTGCGTAACAACACCCAAAGCAAACTCTGTTCCATCTTTTCAGGGTCAACCTGACTCCAACTCAGCAAGCTAAATAGAATATATTTGAGTTCGTCGCTGGCGTGCGACATCTCTCATTAAAGTCTCAACAGATGAAGGAAATATTTATATAGTTTACGAATTCACAATTTAGTACTTGGCTTAGCTCAGTCGAATAGAATCCGCTCACCAAGCTAAAATTAAAGGAGACTGATATGTCATCTTCCCAAACAAACTCGACAGAAAATTTTCATTCATTCATCGTTAAGGACTCTCACAACGCAGACTATCCACTCAGTCAGATGAAGGATCATGTAACACTCGTAGTGAATGTAGCTAGCAAGTGTGGCTTTACCCCTCAGTATAAGGGACTCGAGGCTCTTTATCGCGAGTACAAGGACCAAGGCTTTACGATTTTAGGATTTCCATGTAATCAGTTTGGCGCTCAGGAGCCTGGCTCTAATGAAGAGATCCAGCAGTTTTGTCAACTCAACTATGATATCACTTTTCCTGTTTTAGCCAAAGTGGATGTAAACGGAGTCAACGCCGCCCCCGTTTATCAATGGATGAAGGCCTCCGCTCCTGGTATCTTAGGAACGGAAGCCATCAAATGGAATTTTACGAAATTTCTAATTGGTAAGAACGGTCAAGTCTTGAATCGCTATGCTCCTCAGACGGACCCCAAGGAAATTTCGCAGGAGATTCAGCAAGCTCTAAAGGCTTAACTGATATATGTGGATCGTTTATAAATTGATAAATTAAATTTTTAATTTCAGCTGATTTTTCACCTGCAGCTAAATCCCAATGAGAAGTATTCTCCCACTGAATATGAGACTCCGTGGATAGCCGAGTGGAAAATAATGGGACCCAACCGTCATGCGGGCCTGAGTATTTCGAAACTAAGCGGTGGACACTCTTCATCAGTTTTTCACTCACCGTGATAGACTGAAAAGGCATTTCGAGACTTGTCCCGATGGTCATCGTTGGAATTTCTGATAAAAGTTTCTGAATCTTCTCTCGATTTACAATCATATAAACCTGGCGACTCAACTCGCTTAATTCTTCTATCGCCTTAAATGGAACTCCCTTGAACCAACTTATTAATTGGACCATAGGTGAAATAACTGCATGCCCCACTAAGAAATCCGCCAGTGGAGTTCCCCAAAATGGAGATTGAACGAAAATCAGTCTATTCACTCGCGTAAGTAATTCTGGGTAGCGCAGAAGGCACTCTAAAGTGTCCAAGCCACCTTTTCCATGCGCAATGATATTAATCGAGCTATGAGTCGGCTTCAGCAACCTCTCTCGAATTCTTTTCATCGATTTTTGCAAAGGCAAATTCTCACTCCACAAAACATCAAAATCATGAAGCTCATGAGCCTCTAGGGGCATCAATAACGAAGAAAGATACTGGTCTTTTTCGATACCCTGAGCACTTAAAAATGAATCTGTAATGAATAAGGTCACTTGAACCTCCCCATGCAGCTGTACTTACAAGGTTTGTTCCAACTTAAATAGTCGTTCTACGAGCTCTGATTCGCTGTAAGCTCCATTACTTTGAAAGCCTTACAGGGAGGATACGCATTTTGGAGTTAACAGCGCGCGTAGTTTCAAAAACTGTGTTCGCTAGAATTTAAAGCGTCTGCAAATACTGAATCAAATCTCTCTTATCTTCAGCCGAGAAAATTTCCTTTCCATTTTCAAGGAAAATTCCCTCATCATGACCCTGATTAGACATCGCCTTACGATGAGTATCGTATTTCATTTGTGGGATGAACCACTCATCCGGAATCTTCATACCGCTTGGATATCCGTTGCAGTCGAAATCAAAATCACGATCTCGATCCCTCGCCTCTCCAGCATAGTAAACTTTCACACGTTTGGGACCAGCCGTAAGGACTTGGCATAAACTGGGAACGGAATTGTTATGAAAATAAGGCCAACGCGCCCAAATACCCACAAGTGGAGGTGGCACATATCCCTTCTGAGCCACAATCTTCACACCAATCCTCTTTGAAATAGCAAGGCCATTGAGTTTTTCTAAACTCTTCATCATCAAATATCGATTAGGATCTGTTCCCACATCTTTCACATGAGTTTTATGAGGATAATCAACGGCAATGGTTTTGATTTGCTCGCTCCATGGAAGAAGGGAAGCTTGAGGCAAACTCCAAGCTTTTTTGTAAGTCCCATGACATTCAGAACAAGTATCATTGAAAAGAAGTTCGCCCCGCTTAGCCCGTTCAGGAATAATTTTTTCGGCTGGGAAGAAGTCTTCAATACGAGGTGCTTCAGAAGCAAAGACGGCAGTCGTGATCTCTCGAATGACGTTTTGATTTTGAGAGAGCCAATTATCCAACTTGTGTAAATCTGTGCCACGCCCCACTTCGTTCCAAATAATATTGGTATAAATAGGATTTCCAGCTACAACAGATCCGTCTGATAACCATCTATTTTTATATTTGACGTTCCACCACACAGCTGGCTTCGAATCCCCTGCTGTATTGTCTAAGATATCAGGACGAGGGTGTTGTTCATAATATGGACTCTTCTCGGCCCAGGGCGTGGGAGCCCTTTTATCCAAAGAGAGCGCCACTTGCGCAAGCGATGTATCCAAACCTAACTGCACAGGCATTTTAAAACCAATAGAGTTTAGATTCTGAACAGACTCACTTGTAATTTCAGTTTCAGCCTTTGTTGCTCCTGTTAAAACTCGGAACCAATGGGGATTATAAAGTCGCCCCATCTTTTCACCACGTATAAAAAAGTGATTCGCGCGTGGAAAGCGATTCGTCATACCCAAGATCGTTTTCCCAAATAGTTGAGAGGCATGGCAAGCAGCGCAGCTAATGGTAAAAACATTCACTCCATTTTTCTGAAGTCGCGAGTAACCCATTAAATAATCAGGTTTCGTACTTTGAGGGTATGGAATTTCAACCGAATCAGCAGAAGGATAATCTTGCAAACCTACCCAGTAAAATAAGTCTTGATAACTCTTAACCTGAGCAAATCCTTTAAAGAGTGAGTTCAAAAGTTTCCGAAACGGATTACTCGTCTTATTATCGAAAATATTTTGCATCGGCCGCTCAGGAAGCAATATCCCTGTTACACTGACCGGGTAAACTAGGGCATGGGTTCGTCCCGCATGAATTTCCTGTGTTAGCTCTTCTTGAGGCCATAGATAAGGATTCGCACGGCCACCTTCTGGAACGACAGCTCCTTCCGACCAGTCAGGCTCAGACTGAGCCCATACTCCTGGCGAAAAACTAAATGCTAATAAAAGAATAAGGGCCGATTTCATCACCCGGAAACCTTTCATTTCACCAGCCATTTGGCAACAAAAAAGCCCAGAGTAAACTCTGGGCTTTTCAAAATTACACGCTCTTTAGTCAGTATTTTAGTGCTTACGAGATTTCTTTTTAGGAGTCTCTTCTGCCGCCTCTGCAGTCATAACTTCAACCGCCTGCGTCTCTTTTGATTCTTCAGCCTCAATTGTACTTGGCTGAGTCATTAAAAGCTGACCGATGCCATTTGCAGCCAAAAGCTTAGAACGAAGCTCTGTTTTGATAGCTGGATTTTCTTTTAGGAAATTCTTAGCCTGATCACGCCCTTGACCCATTCGCTCTCCATTGTAGCTGAACCAAGCTCCTGATTTTTCAACAAGATTCGCCGTCACAGCCAAATCCAAAATATCACCCTCTTCGCTGATCCCTTGATTGTACATCAAATCAAATTCAGTTTTGGTAAAAGGAGGCGCCATTTTATTTTTAACAACTTTAACAGCTGTTCGGTTACCCACAATATCATCACCACTCTTAATTGCACCCACGCGGCGAACATCCAAACGAACAGATGAGTAAAACTTCAAAGCATTTCCACCTGTTGTTGTTTCTGGGTTTCCAAACATCACACCAATTTTCATACGGATTTGATTGATAAAGATCACAAGTGTTTTAGAGCGATTGATAGCCGCTGTTAATTTACGCAAAGCCTGTGACATCAAGCGAGCCTGAAGACCCATATGGCTATCACCCATTTCGCCTTCGATCTCTGCACGGGGAACAAGTGCTGCTACTGAATCCACAACCAACACATCAATGGCCCCAGAGCGTACAAGAGTCTCTGTAATTTCGAGAGCCTGCTCTCCAGTGTCCGGTTGAGAGAGAAGAAGATCTTCAGTGTTCACACCTAATTTGCGTGCATAAGAAACATCCAGCGCATGTTCAGCATCCACATAAGCAACAAGAATAACACCAGATGAGGGGCGCAATGTAAGAGGGAGTAGTTTAGTCGAGTTGAGGTATTTGGCACATTTAACGAGCTTTTGGAAATCTTGCTCAGTAGGAGATAATACTCTAGAAGCAAGGAAGGACGG
>DAHVKR010000131.1 GCA_027320785.1 Bdellovibrionales bacterium | reverse complement strand
GGAATTCCTCGTCAGCAAGTGAGTTTTGGAAATGGTTCAGACGAGCTGATTGATCTTCTTTGTCGTATTTACTGTGAGCCTGTGCAAGCGGTGATGACCATTCCTCATGCATTTGCAGCCTATCAAGTGAGTGCTCACTCCAATCGAGCTCGTTTGATAGTGGCAAAGCCAGAAGAAATTGTCTCGACTTATCAGGAAAATAAATCCAGCGTTCGTCTTATTTTCATTCCCAATCCTAACAATCCGACGGGTCAATATCTCAATGGAAAATTTGTGTCAGATCTGTTGGAGGCGCTTCAGGATGAAGAAGTTTTGGTTGTTTTTGATGAAGCTTATAATGAGTTTGTGAGAGCCACTGATTACATCTCCGCGATGTCACTTTACCAGAAATACAAGAACGTAGTGGTTTTGAGGACTTTTTCAAAGGCCTATGGATTGGCGGGCTTCCGCGTTGGAGCTCTAATAGGTCCTGCTGACACGGTGGAAATTCTAAATCGTGTTCGAAAGCCTTTTAATGTCAATGAAATGGCGCAAGTAGCAGTTGTTGCTGCTCTGCAAGATGATGAGTTCATGAAAAAAACCCAAGAGATCACATGGAAAGGGCTTGATTACTTCTACAAGAAACTTCAACAATTGGGACTGTCGTTTTTAAAATCTGAGGGGAACTTTGTTCTTTTCGATACGGAAAGAGATTCAAGCCAAGTCTATGAGGCTCTTCTGCGAAAAGGTGTTATTTTAAGACCGGTCAAGAACTACGGTTTAATGACACAGTTACGTATAAGTGTCGGATTGCCCGAAGAAAATGAAACGGCGATGGAAGCCTTGGAGCAAGTGCTTCCAGGAATTGAAAAGTTAAAAAAATAGTATGATGGAAATTGATATGGGTTGGGTCGTCACAATAGATGGACCGGCGGCGTCCGGAAAATCAACAGTCAGTCGAGAGTTAGCCAAGCGTTTAGGTTGGCAATGGGTTTCGACAGGAGCCTTTTATAGAGGGCTTGCCTATGTGGCGCTTCAAAAAAAGATTGCTTTTGATGATGTTCCTCAGCTTGTCGAATTGAGTCGCTCGTCAGAGTGGTCTGTGGAGATGTCGGACTCTAAAACAAAAGTACTCTTTCAGAGACAAGATGTTTCAGATCTCATTTCTCGAGAAGATGTGGGAAATTATGCTTCAAAAATCAGTCACTACCCAGATGTTCGAAAAGCTCTTTTAGAAGGACAACGGGCTTGTTCTTTAGGACACGCGGGCCTTGTGGCCGAGGGGCGTGACTGTGGAACGATTGTCTTCCCTCAAGCTCAAGCTAAGATTTATTTAACAGCTGATCAATCTCATCGGGCCGCTCGTCGGGCTGCAGAAGAGGGACAGGCTCAGGAAAGTATTTTGGCTGCGCAAAAAACACGTGATAAGCAAGATTCTACTCGGAAAGTAGCGCCCTTACAGGTTCCAGAAAGCGCTTACGTTTTGGATACCACTCATTTGTCACTTCCGGACGTGATTCAAAAAGTTGAACACTTTGTTCGAGAGAAAATTCCAGTTTAAATGGGTGTTATTCTCAGTGTTCATCAAGCTCAAAAAAGTATTGGAGCTCGGGTTTTATTTCAAAACCTGACATTTGGTTTACAGAGCGGTGACCGTGTGGGTCTTGTGGGTCCCAATGGCTCGGGAAAATCTTCTTTGATGAAGTGCCTAGCTAGTTTGGATCATCTTCAGTCTGGAAAAATAACTTGGTCTCAATCGATTCGCGTTTCCTATGTGCCTCAAAATCCTACTTTTTCTTCGGGTCAAACCGTTCGCGAGTTTCTTGTCGGACGAGAAGAGCTTGAAATGGATCAAGAAGTCATGGCTTGGGAACTTTTCTCAAAGTTTGAGGTTCCTATTACAGATTTCGAGCAAAATTATGCCGAATTTTCAGGTGGTGAGCAGAAAAAAATCCAAATCATTCGGGCTTTCCTGCAAAAGCCAGATGTACTTTTGATGGATGAACCCACAAATCATTTGGATGTCGAAAGCATTATGCTTTTTGAAGAGTTTTTAAGTTCCAAGCGAGATTTGACGTTTCTCATTATTTCCCATGACCGCCTTTTTTTGCAGAATACAGTTCAAGAGGTCATGGATCTAGATGCACGTTACAAAGATGGTTATATCCGAGTCAGAGGGGGTTATGCTGAGTATCTCGAGCAGTCCCGCGAAGTTTTTCGAGTTCAAAATCTGACTCAGCAAAAGTTAGAAAATAATTTAAGGTGGGAAATGGCGTGGCTCCGCCGAGGGGCTCAGGCTCGTCAAACCAAACAAAATGCTCGTAAAGAAGCCACCCACGCTTTGGCAGAGGAAGTGGATCTTCTAAATGAGCTGAACCGTCAGAAGAAAATTCGGTTGGACCTAAAAAGCCAAGATCATATGCCGAAGAAGTTACTCGAGATTGAAAAATTAAGTCTGGTTCGAGGAGAACGTGTGTTCTTTGAAAACCTCAACCTGGTGATCAGCGGACAAACGCGTATGGGGCTTTTGGGGCGCAATGGTTGTGGCAAAAGTACACTGATAAAGGCCCTCTTGGATGAAAAAGATCAGGAGCACTTGATCCGTCATGGAAAGATCAAGCGCTACGAGGATTTAACGGCGTCTTATTTTGAACAACAAAGAGCTCTTTTGGATCCCAATAAGACGCTTTTGCAACATATTTGTCCCGATGGGGATTATGTTTTTGTTCATGGCTCTCCTGTTTTTGGAAGAAGTTATTTGGATCGATTCCGATTTCGTCGCGATCAGCATGAGTTGAAGGTGAAAGAGCTTTCGGGGGGCGAGCAGAATCGTCTGTTATTAGCATTGTTGATGACCCAGAAAACTCAACTGCTTATTTTGGATGAGCCGACCAATGACTTAGATTTCGAAACTTTAGAGACTTTAAAACAAAGCTTACAGGATTATGAGGGCGCTGTCATTTTGGTGACTCATGATCGTGCTTTTATGGATGAGGTTTGTGATGAGCTTCTCTATTTTCCAGAAGAAGCTACTGGTTCCCATGAATTGATTCGATTTGCCTCTTTTCTTCAGTGGCAGGATTGGAAAAAGGGAATCTCAACTGAATCACTATCCAATAACCAGAAAAAAACAACATCTGGAGCCTCCTCATCACCTAAGGCAAAGCTCAGCTTCAAAGAACAAAGAGAATATGAAACAATAGAAGGAATTATTCTTGAAAAAGAATCGCAGCTGACGGCTTTGCAGAAAGAAATGGAATCTTCGGAAGTTGCATCAGATTCCTCTCGACTTACAAATATCACTCAAACTCTGGCTGAGCTTGAATCCGAAATTGAAAAACTTTATTTACGATGGCAGGAATTAGAGGCGAAGGTAAAGCCGAAAGCTTAGGAGGAGTTTTGAGGACTCCTCCTAGAGCTTAGGGAATTATTTGCGCTTATGTTTTCGATCTAGATTCCACTTCTTCATGGCTGCTCGACAGCCTTCAGAAAATTTGAAGTCTTTTTTATGCTCTTTTTTGTAGGCATGCATACAGATTAATAGGCCCGTTCCCACTTTATCCTGCCCACAATTCGCCGTGGCGGCCTCTTGAGCGCAAGCGGTGTTAATGGCTTGGGCGTCAGGATTCATTTGTTCCTTGGCAAAGGCTGTAAGACTAAAAGATAAGAGCAAAGCTGCTAAAATAGATGTTTTTTTCATGGAATTCCTCCCTTTAATATCAACTCTAGGAGCCTCTTTGAGGGGAGGCAAGGTCTCAGAATGAGACAGTCTGGTCTAGCCAATTCAAACCTGGGGCCTTTTGAGGACCTACCGTTCTATAAGCCCCTTTTTGTGTTGACGAGGCGAGCCAGTCCCCTTAAAACCGACAGACTAATAACGAAAAGCGGGCCCAACTGAGGTCTCACATCCCAGCCTTGGTTTAGCACTTAATTAACAAGCTACGAGGACTGCTTTTCTCAGGAGGTATATATTTTGACTATGGGTAAAACTCTCAACAAATCGCAGGCTGAAAAAGCCAAAGTTCTTGCGTTCTTAGATGCGGAAGATTCAAAAATTCCAAATAATCCAGGACTCATGAACGAAAAATCAAAAGAAGATTTTGGTCAACTTTTTGATCAAACTCTCAAAGATCAAAACTTTAGAGTGGGTGATGTCGTAACAGGAATGGTTGTCGAAGTACAATCAGACTATGTTCTTGTTGATATCAACTATAAATCTGAAGGCTTGATCGACATCAATGAGTTCCGCATTGTAGACGGTGCTCGACAAGTTAAGCCTGGTGACCAAGTTGAGGTCTTGATTGATCGTATTGAAAATGAAAATGGTATGATTGGTTTATCGAAAGATAAAGCTGACATGCTCAGAGCTTGGGCTGATATTTCCAAAGCGGCAGAAAACGAAGAAGTGATCGAGGGTGTTGTTGTCGCGAAGGTTAAAGGCGGTTTAAGCGTAGATATTGGTGTGAAGGCATTCTTGCCAGGATCACAAATTGATCTTCGTCCTGTTCGCAATATGGACGTCTACATCGGTAAAAAATATAAGTTTAAAGTTATTAAGTTTAACAAAAAACGTGGAAACATCGTTCTCAGCCGTCGTGCCCTTCTTGAGGAAGAGCGCGAGAGCATGAAAACTCAAACTTTAGATCAAATGAAAGAAGGATCTATTGTGACAGGTCTTGTGAAAAACATCACAGACTACGGAGCTTTCATTGATTTAGGTGGAATGGATGGTCTTCTTCACATTACAGACATGAGCTGGGGACGCATTAAGCATCCTTCAGAAATCCTCAATGTGGGTGATGAAATCCAAGTTAAAATCTTAAAATATGACCAAGAAAAAGAACGTGTTTCCTTGGGCATGAAGCAGCTTCAGCCTGATCCTTGGGAAGAAATCAAAGAAAAATTCCCAATTGGTAGCAAAACAAAAGGCAAGATCGTTTCTGTTACAGAATACGGTGCTTTTGTTGAGCTTGCTGAAGGGGTTGAAGGTCTGATCCACGTATCTGAAATGAGTTGGACAAAACGTGTGAAGCACGCCAACCAACTTGTTCAACAAGGTCAGGAAGTAGATGTTCAAGTTTTAGAAATCGACACAGAAAACCGTCGTATTTCTTTAGGTATGAAACAGCTTCAAGCGAATCCT
>DAHVKR010000130.1 GCA_027320785.1 Bdellovibrionales bacterium | reverse complement strand
GATGAACTTAAAAACTGAAAAAGTCCCGAGTGGAGTTAAAATCGACGCCTTTATTAAAACAGACCAAAATGCGTCAGCATTTCCTTCTCCTAAAATTCAAGTGGGTAAGTTTTCCCAAGGGCCTTTTCAGCTAGGTGTTGAGGCAACTGGAAAGTGGCCCGGTGGAAGTAAAGATTTTCAAATGGTTGTTTATGGGGATACAGAGTTCTTAACAAACCAATTACTTTATCAAAATTTGAATCGTGATCTGGCGCTGAATACTGTCTCCCAATTGGCGAAAGAAGATAATTTGATCAGTATTACACCCCGGGAAGTTGAAAGAACGGATCTTCAAATTACAACAGCTCGCATGGGAGCTTTTTATATAAGCATGGTTGTAATTCCTTTAGCTCTTTTTATTCTTGCGATCTTTTTTTTCGTCAAAAGGAGGAGAACTTAGAGTATGAAAAATAAAGGTCTTATTCTGCTCGCAGGTGTTGTCGTAGCTCTCAGTTTATATGCTTATTTTGGAGAGTATAAACGCGAAGTTCATGAGCACCATAAGAAAGAGGTAGAAAATAAAATTATCACCCTTAAGAAGGATCAAGTTCAAAATATAGAAATTCAAAAAGGTGCGGGGGCGCTGATATCCTTAAAAAGAACCATAGATGGTTGGGACATGGAGAAACCTGCTCAGGATCAAGCTGATAATGAGGTGGTGGAGTCCTTTTTAGATCAAATTACTTCTGAGCAAGCAACAGATCGAATTAAGCCCCAGTCTACAGATCTTAAAGAGTACGGACTAAAGCCGTCTCTTGGGACTGTAACACTTGTTGATAATACAGGAAAAAAGCAAGAGATAGAAATTTCCAGCAAAAAGAATTTTGAGGGGCTTGTTTATTTAAAGGTCGATCATCACCCTGAAGTTTTAACGGGTAGTCAAACATGGACAACTTTTTTAACAAAGCCCATTGATCAATTTAGAAACTTGCGCTTGTTTCGTGGTTCTATATCTAAGGTTAATAAAATTACTTTAGATAATGATAAGGGTACGACTGAATTTGAGTATGCCGATGGGTTTTGGTTTTCGCCTCAGAAGTCGAATTGGAAATTGGATCAAAATGCAGTTCGTGAAATTTTGACTCAAGCTTCAACGGCGAAAGGGACATCCATTATTGCAGATACGAGACCCTATGGGCCTGTTGGGAAGCACTTATTAACGCTTACTTTTCAGATGGATAAAGAAACATGGAAGGCTCTTCTTCATCAAGATAGCAAATCGAAGGATGTGATTGCGGCGATATCGCCCACGCACTTGATTATTCGATTTCCCCCTCAAACTTTAGAGGAGTTACAATCAAAGAACGTGCTCGATTTTAGAAATAAAACAGAACCTTTTCAGTTTGACTCATCAAACGTTAAAAGAATTGTTGCCCATTCGAAAATCAAATCTTTTTCACTTGTGATGACGAATGGACACTGGGAGCAGGAAACTCCAGATCCCAATGCGATTGTCAGTCTGAACATGGCGGATGATCTGGTGAAGAAGCTCAATCGAATGACTGTTTATCACTATTTGGAACATCCTCCACATCAAATGGAAATGAATAATGATATTCAGCTGTTTAATGCTGATCATGAGTTGATTTTTCAATTTTCGTGGAGTGACTTTAAGGATCATGAAGCTTACGCAAAAACAAACAGATCTGGCGAAGTTTTTCAAATTGATGATGCTCAGGTTAATCAGCTCATGCTTCCAGAGATTGTTAAGCTGAAGCCTCCTAAAATATCCACAGACAAATCCCAGAAAGAGGAAAAAAAGTGAGAGCTATAGAAATCAAGAGTCCAACTCGTGTTGATCTGGCGGGGGGCACGCTTGACCTATGGCCCTTACATCAGTTTATTGGAGGGGCAACGACAATCAATGTGGCAATTGATGTGTGGACCTATGCGACTCTTGAACCATTGAAATCTTCCGAGATTGTATGGGATTCCCGAGATCTCAATTTGACTCAAAAGTATTCAAATCTTTCAGAGGCTCTAAAGGATTCGAATCCTCAAGTTAAGCTTTTTCAGTCTCTTCTTAAATACTACAAACCTGCAGAGGGCTTTAAACTCTCAACTCGTTCGGAGTCGCCGGTGGGTGGAGGTTTGGGAGGGAGCTCGTCGCTAACTATTTCTATGATGAAGGCTTTTTCAAATTGGATGGGAGTTCATTTTTCAAGCTCCCACCATATGGTCAATGTTGCTCACAATCTTGAGGCTTTTGTTTTGAATACGCCGACGGGAACGCAAGACTATTATCCTGCCGTTAGTGGTGGGCTGCAGATATTGAAGTACAATTTTTCAGGCATCGAACAGGAAATTTACGAAATTGAAAAGTCTCCTCTTATGAATCATTTTATGTTGGTTTATACGGGAAAATCGCATCATTCGGGTTTAAACAATTTCGAAGTGATGAAGAGCTCTGTTCAAAAAGACTCGAAAACTTTGCAAGCTCTCGCAGATCTTAAAAAGATTAGTGAAAACATGGAGGCATCAATCTTAAGTAATAAATGGGACAATCTTCCTGAACTTTTTAACCAGGAATTTGAGGCTCGTGTCAGATTGGCTCCGGCTTTTACAAGTCCCGAGATTGAACATTTAAATAAAATCACTTTGGAGGCGGGAGCTGAGGCTGTTAAGATATGCGGAGCTGGGGGCGGAGGATGTATTCTGGTTTGGTGCACACCTGAGCGACAGGAGAGGGTAGCGCAAGTATGTCAAAAGGCAGGATTTCAAGTCATGAGCACTCAGCCCGTCAACCCATTGGGCGGAAAAAATCCACAGGAACATCTGCTAAAAAGTTTTTAGGTCTTAGTTTATCAGGGGGTAAGACAGATAAAGCTACGTTGGCTTTGATTGAGTATTACCCCGAACAAAAAAAAGTTTTTTTAAGTCATTTATTCCATACAATTAAAGCAGAGTCTCATCTTTCGGCCGATGCCAAAATTATTGAGACTCTTCATCAATATGAAAATGTTGTTGAGGCAGTAGGTGTGGATAATCCATGGAAGCCACCCTATTGTTTTCAGTGTGATCTGTCCTGCGGAGGCTATGAGGTTTGTCAAAAGCCTCACATTCTGTGGTTTTGGGAACACTATAAAAAAACAAAGCAAAAGAAGAAACCCGCAAAAATTTTTACCCCTTACACTCAACGTTGTG
Source organism: Bdellovibrionales bacterium (assembly GCA_027320785.1). Taxonomy (GTDB): domain Bacteria; phylum Bdellovibrionota; class Bdellovibrionia; order Bdellovibrionales; family Bdellovibrionaceae. The sequence goes on along the minus strand of DAHVKR010000130.1, from coordinate 1,960 downwards.
TTGAAAGCTATCTTTTGACAGAGCTTGAAGAGCCTTTTCAAATGTCCCATGCCTTGGGAGCTAATTCGGCCCCTCTGTTAGCTCGAGCTGCTTATTTAAAACGCCGATTTCAGGCTGATTGGTACGAGGTCTTTCCCCCTCTTAGTGTTTGGCGCATAGGACGTCATCTTCATATGAAAAAAAGTGATTTGAGGTCCTATAAAAAATCGGCTTTAGGGGAGTCCTGCCGTCGTCAGATTTTAGCGTCACTTCAACAGCATGACGTCGTCTTTCTGTACAAAGACGATGTGAATACGATGATTCAAAGCGTTCATGCTTTTGATGCCTTTATATGTGCCTATACGCTTTTTCTGCAGCATACAGGCCAAACAGAGTCTCGTCCGCAGGGCTTTCCCAATGAGGAAGACTGGATTGAATTCCCCAAAGAAAAATTGGACATCTAGGCTTGAGAGTGGCAAGTTGCCAAGTGGACAATTTAAAAATGTAGAAATGGAGACCTTGAAAAATGGAAATCATGACGAATGACTTTAAGAAAGCATCTTTTCAGGGACAAGTGATCGAGAGTTCTCAGCAGGAGAAGATTAAAGCCAGCTTGAAGAAAATGTTGATGTTCTGGGGGTTCGCTTTAATCAGTCTTTTTATTCCTGTTTTTCACTTCGTGCTAGTGCCCCTTTTTCTTCTATTAGGAATAGGTTTTTTCTTTTATCAAATGAAGCAAAGTCACAGCATTGATAACTTGTCTTTTAACTGTCCTGCATGTGGCAAAGAAAATAAAATAAAAAAAATGCATTTTAAAGACGAAGCACGTTTCCGTTGTCAGTCTTGTTCAGTACAGTTGATTCTAAGATAAGATTCAATTTCTAAAGGCATTTCGAAGTCTTTTGGACAGAGTCATAACAAGGGCCTTGGCCCACGAAGGCTTTGTGAAAAGAACAGTATCCAAAGTTCCAAATGGAATTTCAATTAGTTCACAGTCTCTGACGGCCGTAATAGTTGCAAAACGAGGTTCGTGGTTAATATGAGCCATCTCGCCGACAAACTCTCCTTCTAATATTTTCCCAATAATAATATTATGATCATTCATTTTTTTTGTAGCCTTCATCTCGCCAGACTTCAGGATGTAGGCAGATTGTCCCATTTCGCCTTCCTTAAACAGAACGTCGCCAGTTACAAAGAAAAGAACGCGGTAGCCATGATTTTTCATATCCGAAAGGCGATTGAGGGATCGTGCAATAGTTTGATTGAGTCTAACCTCATCAGTAGGATCTGTTAAAAACTGAACCTTGCCCGTGACAACTTCATCGACAAACTCTTCTTTATCAGGAATGCCACTCATAATGATAACTGAAATATCTGGGTATTTTTCATTTGTGATGAGCTTATGAGCAAGAGAGTATCCATCCAGTTTCGGTAGGTCACCATCTACGAGAAGGACATGAGGTGGAGCATTATCAATCTTGAATTGTGCATCCATCCCATCTCGAGCTGTAAATACAGTTGCATCAGAAATGTGTTCATTGATTTTTCGAGCCAAATAATCAGCTAATTGCTGATTATGAGTCGCAATAAGGAAAACGCGTTTTAACTCTAAGTCCATACAAGGTGCCTATTCTTAAAAGTTTATTCTATCTGTTTGTACGAGCTGTTATAACACTACTCACATAAGAGTTTCCGGCTGCATCCTTTCCCATCACTCGAATAGAATAGCTGGTATTGGCTGTTAATCCAGTTAATTGTATAGAGTGACTTGTTGTGTAGACGGTGGATGCAGTTGTAATCTGGTTAAGAGCTCCGCCCGCACCATAGTTGGCTTGGTCTGTAGCGGCTTTTTGTGTTGTCCATGTGACTGTTATTGAATTCGTCGATACTGTTGTTGCTAGATTTGAAACAACAGGCGCGACTGTGTCGACAGTCCAGACTTTTGTGGCTCCAACGGGATCCATATTTCCATATTGATCGA
>DAHVKR010000012.1 GCA_027320785.1 Bdellovibrionales bacterium | reverse complement strand
TGATGTTTTGAAAAAAGCCTCAACACCCTTAGTGGGAGGCCACTCCATTGACGATGATACTTTGAAATTTGGACTGAGTGTAACGGGGGCGGTGAACCCTCAACGAGTATGGTCCAATGCGGGAGCAAGGGTTGGAGATCGTTTGATTTTGACGAAAGCCTTGGGAACGGGGGCTTTGACTGCGGGGCTCAAGCGGCAGGAGTTGACGGAAGAGCAATTAGAAGAAGCTTTTCAAAGTATGACACTTCTGAATCATGTGAAACCAAGTTTAGGAGACTTAGCGTCCTTTGTTCATGCGGCGACAGACATTACAGGTTTCGGTTTAGCAGGTCACGGTATGCAGATGGCACAAGCGAGCCAAGTGAGTTTTCGTTTCCAATACTCTCAAATTCCACTTTTGAGAGGAGCTCAAGAAGCGATTGATAAAGGTTTTTTAACGAAGGCCCATCGAACAAATTTCGAATACACACAAGAAGTGTCGATCTTTCAAAATCTTGAGGAAAGAGAAAAGAAAATTCTTTTTGATCCTCAAACCAGTGGGGGTCTACTGTTGAGCATGCCTGCTGAAAAAGCAGAAGAAGCTGTGTTGCGATTGAAAAAAGATTTTCCTTCGACCTGTTTAATTGGTGAGGTTGTTTCTCAGCAAGAAAAAGCTCTTATTTGGGAGAAATAAAGCCCATGGATATATCTCAACTCGAGAAGTGGAGTCAGAAAGATCAAGTTTTTATTGACGTCCGATCTCCAGGTGAGTTTCAGCAGGGACATATTCCTGGGGCATTGAATGCTCCTATTCTAAATGATGAAGAGAGAGCCCTTATTGGCTTAACTTATAAGCAGAAAGGCCAAGCCGAGGCTGTTCGTCTTGGTCATGAAATCGTATCAGGTGAAAATAAAAAGAGAAAATTAGAAACTTGGAAAAATATTTTAAGTCAGCATCCTGATGCTATCTTAATGTGTTTTCGAGGAGGGCAACGCTCACAAATCACTCAATCTTGGCTACGTGCTGAAGGGTTAGATCGTCCTCTTGTTCCGGGTGGGTATAAAGCTTTACGACAAGCTTTAATTGTGAAAATGGAGACCTTCAGTCAGAGCTATCCCTTTTTACTTGTATCGGGGGCGACAGGGGCCGGTAAAACAGCTTTTTTACAAGAGGCTTCACATTTTTGGCCCACTCTTCACCTTGAAAAATATGCTGAACATCGAGGCTCTGCTTTTGGTGGGTATGGACGCGAACAACCTTCTCAAGCTAATTTTGAAAATCGATTGGCTTGGGATATTTTAAAGTGTGAATCTGAGCTCAAAATATCAGGCCTTCCAGTCTTAATGGAAGATGAGAGTCGACTGATCGGACGCTCTGTTTTGCCCGAATTATTTTTTTCTAAAATGCGAATCTCTTCGATTCTTTGGTTGGATACACCTCTCGACGAAAGAGTGCAAAATACATTTTTAGAGTATGTTGAAAAAGAATCAGTCTCTGAGGAACTATTTTCTCGATATAAAAAAGCTCTATTTAATATTCAAAGACGCTTGGGCGGGAAAGAGTACCAGGAGATTCTCTCAATATTGGAAAACTGTGAATCTGCATGGAAGGAAAATGGCGAATTAGAGGGGAATAAAGTTTGGATAGAGAGACTTTTGCTTCGGTACTATGATCCACTCTACTTCGGTTCTCTCCAGAAAAGAAATCCTCAGGTGGCCTTTCGAGGAGGAACTCAAGAGGCTTTTGATTTTTTGAAGGGCCAAAAAAGAATGACGAGCGAGCAGGCTGTTAAGAAAAAAGCGAGTCCCACATAACCCGTTAGGGGCTCAGCAAATACAAAACTCGCAACAATAGAGGCAAATACGGGCTCAGCGAGTTTACCCGTCGTCATCAGAGTGATATTTAAATATCTCATGAGGAAGGCGATGAGGGAGTGGCCAAGTAAAGTGGAGAAAAGGATCTGTCCTCCGATCCCTTGCCAGGTATTCAAAGGGTAGTTTGTCCAAGAGTGATGGGAAAGGGCTAACATCAGCCCAAAGCAAATAGCCGTACAAAGATACATAATGGAAGTAAAGACAGAGTTGTTAAAAACCTCTCGACTTTTTTTACTGAGCAAAATGTAGATAGAAAAAAAGAAGGAGGCTGCTAGAGCAGAAAGATCTCCAATCAGTTCAGATCCATGGGTTCCTCGAGCTTGTCTAAAGATAATAAGAAGAGAAAGAATGGCTAAAGCGTAGGCGAGGCCTGTTTTGGCAGGGGGCCTTTCTTTGGAAAGCCACCACTGTCCGAGGGCAACAAAAAGTGGGTTTGTCGCAAAAATGATCATGGTGTGGGAAATGAGAGTGTGCTGGGAGGCGTAAAAAAATGTCCATAGGTGGGCAAAGAAAAAGAGTCCTGTCCAGTAGACCCATTTTCGGTGACCTCGATGCTCACTCCATTGTTGTTTAAGAGAGCCTTGCCAATAGGCCCAGGGCAGTACAAGGGATCCGGCAATGAGTAGTCTCCAGAAGCCAATGACTTCCGGCGGAGCCGCAGCCCATTTTGCAAAAGCGGCTGACTGCGAAAGGGAGAAAAGCGCAACAAAGTAGAGGAAGATGTGCGTCACTTGATCACAGTACAGCGAACAAAAGCCAATTGCCAATGGGCTTTTTTTGACTCACAATTGGACCTGTTGCTTTAAAAATGAGGATCAACAACGAAGGAGTACAACTCATGAAATTGCATTTAACACTTATGACTCTAGCGGCCCTCGTGTTAGGCGCTGGCTGCTCAAAGAAATTGGATACGGACAAGAAAAAAGCGAGCTATGCGATTGGCCAACAAATTGGGCAAAATCTCAAGAATCAAAATATAGACGTTGACCCAGATGTTTTGGCTATGGCGATTGGCGATGTCAGCGCTGGAAAAGAAAGTAAGCTCACAAAAGAGCAAATTCAAGAAACCATGGGTAAGCTTCAAGAAGCGACAATGAAGAAGCAGCAAGAAGTTGCTGAAGCGAATAAGAAAAAAGGACAAGAGTTCTTGGAAAAGAACAAATCGGCTGAAGGTGTTAAAACAACGGCCAGTGGTCTTGAGTATCAAATCTTGAAAGAGGGAACAGGTCCTGTTCCAACAAAAGATGATGTAATCAAAGCTCACTACAAAGGAACTCTGATTACAGGAGAGCAATTTGACTCTTCTTATGATCGTGGTCAGCCAGCTGAGTTTCCTGTTGCGGGTGTGATCCCGGGTTGGACTGAGGCCCTTCAATTAATGAAGGTAGGCTCTAAGTTTAAACTTTGGATTCCGCCAGAATTGGCTTATGGAGCTTCTGCTCGACCTGGTATTCCTGCCAATTCAGTGCTTGTGTTTGAAGTGGAGCTTTTGGATATCGTAAAACACAATAAACCAGCTCATGGTGGCAAACCTGCAGCACCAGCTAAGAAAAAGAAGTAATCTGAATGTTTGATTTTGGACGTGATCCACTGGCTCATTTCCAAGAATTTCTCCGGGAGGCTGAATCAAAAGGTCTCCCGGAACCCACAGGTATGTCTTTGGCCACGGTTAGTTCTGAAGGCCAACCCTCTGCGCGAACTGTTCTTTTTAAAGGGTTTTATCAAAATGGTATTACCTTCTACACGAACTTTGAAGGTCGTAAAGGGCGTGAAATAGCGGCCAACCCCAAAGTATCAGCACTTTTTTGGTGGCCTATTCTTGAAAAACAGATTCGATTCGAAGGCACAGTAGAGAAGTTACCTCGTGATGTTTCCGAGGCCTATTTTGCAACTCGTCCGCGGTTATCTCAGTTAGGGGCTTGGGCTTCTCAACAAAGTGCTGAGATTCCAGATCTTGATTTTTTGCAAAATAAACTGAAAGAGTTCGAGAAAAAATTTGAAGGGAAAACAGTTCCCTGTCCTCCCTATTGGGGAGGCTATGTTTTGATTCCCCAAGAAATTGAGTTTTGGTTAGGGCGACAGGGGCGTCTCCATGAACGCTACGTTTATCAGCGGCAAGCTGAGGGCGGCTGGCGAACTTTCATGCGCTCTCCTTAAATATCAGTAGCTAATATATGAAGTAATTGTTTGAGCTGTGTCTCTGTGGCGTGAGGCTGAGAGCTTGTATTCACTTGGGACTCCAAGTAGGGAACGTGAATAAAAAGAGTTCGTTCGCGAAGTGAAGAGTTTAAAAGATGAAAGTACAAATGATTGCAAACGTAGCCACCTGCACTCAGAGAAATTTCAACAGGTAGATTCGATGAAAGTAGACGATCTTTTATTTTTTCTAAATCAAGTGAGCTGAACAGCGCTGTTGGAAGTTTGGGTTCAATAGCACCACGCTGAGGTACAATGCCATTATTATCTGGCTGCGAGCTTTCTATCCAATTCAAGGCGACTCTTTCTAAAGAAATTCGAGATCTACCAGCTGCTAAACCTAAGCAGTAAATTCGTTCGAATTGATCGAGATCTGTACGAGCCAAAACTTTTTCATGAGCACCATAAACGACGGGTAGAAGTTGAGTTTCAAAAACTGAATAAAGTTGAGGATCTTGTTGAACCCACTCCAGCATAAGTTGAGTGGGGTTCAGGTTGTCTTCACCAAAAGGCTCGAAGCCCGTGATTAAAAATTTTGAGCTCATTTAGTGAAGGGATTGGGGACTAACGAGATAAAATTCAGGAATTTCGATTTGCACGCTTTCACCGCTTTCAGTCAGCATGGTGTAAAAACCGCGCATACTTCCTGTTGAGGTTGTGAGAGGGCAAGCGCTTTCGTATTCGAAGTTTTGTCCAGGTTGGATCTTGGGTTGAAGCCCCACCACTCCAGGTCCTCGAACCTCTTCCACGTTTCCTATGCCATCTGTAATGATCCAGTGACGGCTCATCAGTTGAATAGTTTCATGTCCCTTATTTTGAATGGAGATCCTATAAGAGAAAAAGAAATAGTTTTGCTCGGGCCTTGATTCATCACTGATGTACTGAGGCTGGGCCGATATCTTCAAACTAACGGTGCTCGATTTTTGAACTGGCATAGACATCCTGTTTCTTACCAAATGGGTAATTTTTCAAGTTCAAAAACAAGGGGGTAATGATCCGAGGGAAGGCTCACTTTTGCCTCAAGCGTCACAGGGGGGTCTAATTCGAGGCCATACTCATCTTTATAGTGATAGACGTAGCTGGAGCCTGCTTTTAAATGAGAAATAAGGCTGGGCGTTAAAAAAGCATAGTCCAACTGTTTGGTCTCGACTTTTTGGTTGTTTCGAACCTGGCAAAAAGTCCAGCGTTTATCAGGTGTTACTTCTTGAATCTGAAGAACATCTTCAAGGGCAGTTGTCTCGTAAATTTGACGAAACTCTTCTTCGGTTTGCAGTCGCGAGGCATTTCCATTGAAGTCCCCCGCGATAATTTGAGGGGTTTCAGGGTAGGATTTTTGCATTTCGGCTTGAATTTCTAAGAGCGTTTTCAATTCTGCCCTCCGTCGTTCAAATCCATGGGAGTCTTTTTTCTCTGGATCTAGATGGGATTTTAAGTGACTGAGCAGAATGATCAAGAAGGGATGATCCGGATTGTTTTTAAACAATCGTAATTCCACCACATCGCGAGAAAACTTCAAACTTGAGAAGGGTTTGTCAGCTTGTAGATCCTGGGGGTAGTTGAAATTAATGGCTCTATTTTTATTGGACTGAAGGTCAAAATAGAAAGGCATGTTTTTTCGGATCAGGAAGCCAATGTGGATATGACGATCTGAATTGCCTTCAATCAAGGCCGTTGAGTACTGATTGCCCAGAAAGAGCTCGTTGAAGTTTTTGAGAGACTCTTCTCCTCCTACTTCACACAGCATGAGAATATCAGGATTGATTTCAGTGATGGCCCTTTTCAGCTCAAGAACCTTATGAAGAGGTTTGTTTTCGTAAACCGAAGAGGAAAGCTTTTGCCATTGAGCTTCATCGAGGCTGAGAGCGCTTTCGTCGGGTTTTTGATCAAAGAGTAGGAAAAGGTTTTCTGCATTTAAGAGGGTGAACTTCAAATTCAGATTTTGATCTTTTTGGTCGGGCCACATCATCCTTTCATTTTGAAAGAATTTTGTGCAACAATCAATCGCAATAAGGAGAGATTATCATGTTCCCTAGTTGGATTCTTCAAGCCCAGTCAGCCCATGCTGCTTCATCTCGAAAACCCGCTCAACCTAAAAGTGTTGCAAAAAAACATTCACGATCGACAAAAAAATCCTCAAGCACGGGTGTGATCGCACATGTTTACCTGCTCGGAGAGTCTAAGCATAGCCAACTCGCAGATCTAGTGGAGCAATGGGGCTCTGGTTGGGAAAAGAAAGCAGCTCGTGATTCAGATAAAGAATGGATGCAGCTACCTGGAGAAGCTGGACCTGTTTGGATCTTGCGCCCACGTGAATCTCGAGGCTTAAGCCATCAAGGACTTTTAGCGGAATCTCTATATGCAAAATGCCGAGATCTGCTGGGAACGGTGGCGGCCAGTCTGAAATCTCTTCAAGCTCAGGAAGTTCATCTTCACTTCGAGGGAACCTCTGAGGAAATGGAGCTCGGAGCTTTTGTAGGTCTTGAAATGGCCACTTATTCTTTTAAAGACCAAGAAAAATCATTTCGTTTATTGGCGAATTCGAAACTCATCTATCACAAAGAGGGAGACTCACTTCAAGATTTGATAAAGCGAGCTTCTCATCGAGCTCAGGCTGTAAATCGGGCACGTCATTTGGTGAATACACCACCCAATCTGAAAGTCCCTCAAATGTTGGCCAAAACAGTTAAATCTATGAATTGGTCGAAGAGAACTCAAATAGAAGTTTGGAATACAGAACGACTTAAAAAAGAAAAGTGTCATTTGATTTTAGCAGTGGGGCAGGGATCTCCTTCATCACCTTGTTTAGTGAAAATTTCTTATCGACCAATAAAAAAATCCACGAAGCCTCTAGTGGCTTTTGTGGGTAAGGGAATTACTTTTGATACAGGTGGTTTGGATCTCAAACCTTCAGCTGCCATGAGACTCATGAAAAAAGATATGGGTGGGGCGGCTTCCACATTGGGACTGGCTTATTGGGTGGATCAATCTCAGTATGACGGCCCTGTAGATTTCTATCTCGCTATTGCTGAAAATGCAGTGGATGGAAATTCCATGCGCCCCGGAGATGTTTTTACATCTCGTGCGGGTTTCGAAGTTGAAATTGACAATACAGATGCGGAAGGACGCTTAGTCTTAGCAGATGCTTTAGATGTGGCCGCCACATCTAAAGCTCAACCGGAAGTGATCGTGGATATGGCGACTTTAACAGGTGCTTGTCGAGTGGCTTTGGGTGTCGAGATGGCGGGACTTTTCACTAACGACGATGATTTAGCAGAAGAGCTCGCTCTTGCGGGACAAAGAAGTGGTGATCTCAACTGGAGACTTCCATTGGTGGATCGCTATTTTTCAACTTACAGCAGTGCTTTTGCGGATTTCAAAAATAGTGGAGACTCTTTTGGGGGAGCCATTACTGCTGCCTTATTCTTACAAAAATTTGTTCGAGGAAAAAAATGGATTCACCTGGATATGTATGGTTGGGGTGGCCCCGTTGGCCCTCTCCACTTCGCCGGTGGAAATGGTCAATCCGTGCAAGCTCTGATCGAGTGGTTGGAGAGTCGGTAAGAACTACTTCTGCAACCACTTCGTTTTTTTAATAAATGAAACAAGTTCGGGGGGAGTAAGAGACTCCCAGGATTTATCTTTTTTAGTGATCATATTTCGAACTTGATCGGAGTGGTAATAAATATGGGTGATATCACACCCACCAATATCAACGATCAGACCATGCTCGTAGAAATGTTCAAAAAGTTTTTTGGAAGAATCTGGAGCTATGAAAGTTGAGGCTGTCTGGCACTCTTTCGCTGTTTTGTGCGGGTAAATGTAAAGACGTGTGTTCTCGTCTAATAGTTTTCCAAGGCCTTCGAAAATTCCACCCTCGAGATCTTGATAATGTTGAGGATCGAATATTTTTCCTAGATGAGATCCATTCATCACCAAGATCATAGGGTTTTGTGTGTATTTGCGGAAGAAAGTTTTGAGCTGATAATAAAGTGGGAATTGGGTGACAAGAGTTTTAAGACCCAAGTTGGAAAGTGATTCCATGCGCATCAGAATATCGTCGATATTGGAATCAGAAGAAGAAATTTCGATTTCGCAGAGAACCATCACGTCTTGCGTTTTGAGTTTAAGAGTTTTGACGTCAGCTTTAAGTTGCTCCACTCCCTTTTCCATCATATCGAAATGGCTCGAAGTGATCGGGCGGTAGTTGCCTCTTTGAATAAGAAGTGATTTTTGATAAGTGGAGTCGGCGATATTGAGAATGTTTTGATTCTCATCAAAAAGAACAGCTTCACTAAGACGTCTTTTGACGAGTTCTATATTCATGCGACGATTATCAAAATGCTCAAGTTCGGGTCCTGTGGCTCGGAAGTAATCAATAACGATCTGTCCTTCTTTGAGGCTATCCACAAGGCGGGTGATAAAATCATGAGGCTTTTGACGGTGGTAAAAACAAGCGTGAACGAGGTTTACTCCAAGAGTGCCGAGGGACTCCTGTTGCTGAAGTCGATGCCGATCCATCATTCGAACATGGAGAATAACTTCGTGAGCGGGGCCCTGGGGTTGAGTTTGAAACCGAACTCCCATCCATCCATGACAGCGTGGGGTTTCGGAAGAACCTGTTGCTACGGTATTCGCAAAAGCAAAAAAAGTGGAGCGATCCCCTCGACTCTCGTGAAGTCTTTTTTGGAGGAGGTTGTATTCCTTATCGAGCATTTTAAGAAGGCGAGATTCACATACGTAACGGCCACTTTTTTCTTTACCGTAAATTTCGTCACTGTAAATCATGTCGTAGGCTGAAATAGTTTTGGCAATGGTATGTGAGGCCTTCCCTGCCATAAAAAAATGGCGTGCGACTTCTTGGCCTGCTCCAATCTCAGCAAAAGTTCCATAAATTTCAGGATTGAGATTGATAATTTGAGCTTTGGCAAGAGGAGAAAGTAGGGTGGGCTGACTCATTTAGAAGAACCTCTTTTGTTTAAAGACGCAGGGTCGGATTGCTCACCTTTGACCCAAGCTGTAATCGAAAGCTGTAAAGCTTTTTCTACTGGTATATCAATCGGCTGAAGGTTCTTTTTCTTGAAGAGAAGAGTTTGTCCACCCAGTGCATAGCTAAAAGGAATAAAGACAGCGACTAAACCTTCGTTCTGAAGGCTGGGAAATTCATCGAAAGTTTCACGTGTAATCAAACCGACTGTGTAGGGTCCATCCTCTTGCCATTTGACGAGGACAACGCTCCTCATACCCTTGTTGTTTGAGAAAAGGTTGATCAGATCTTGCAAAGGAGAGTAAACGGCTTTGATTAGGGGGATGGACTTAAGTCCCTCTTCCAGTTTTTGCAAAAGAGTTTGTGAGATTAAATTATTGAGTAGAAGTCCAAAAAGAAATATCAGCAAAATCGTAAAAGCGAAACCGAGACCTGGAATATATGTATGTTCTGGAAGAAGGGAGCGAATCAGACCTCCCAAAATATCTTCAAATATAACCACTCCGGTATAGAGAATATAGATTGTGACGGCGATAGGTAGAAGGGTCATGAGACCCCGTAAAAAGATTGTTCTCATTTTTGCCACGAACACCCCCTTTGCCACGTATCAAGATGATCCTGCTTTGCCTCAAGAAACGTCCTATTTTAAGACTTCAGCTGAAAGTTCTCGGTCTCAAATTGTATCTTAAGCTACCCCGACTTTTGGCCGAAGAGTACAAATATGTTGATGTATTGGCTCTTAGCGAGTGTTGCCATGGCTCAGGTTTCTTTGGAGGCCGTGCCTGGCGAATATCTGATTAAACTAAAAAGTGGTCGATCGGCACAGATGATTCAATCCAAAGTGACCGGTAAGATGACTTTTAAGGGGCAGGTGCCTCAGGCTGGCCTATTTCAGTTGAAATTAGATAATCCTCAAGACTTCCAGACCCTTTCTCAAGACCCTGATGTGGATTATATTGAACCCAACTATATTCTTTCTAAGATTCCAACGGTTCCTGCAAATGGATCGAATGGAGCGCCCCAGATTCTTTCTGAGGGGCAGGTTCAAGCTCTGTCCTCCACAGTTTACCAGCAAAACTACGCTCCCGTGCAGGTGCTTCAGTCATGGGGTATCCAGTCTCCTTATGATGTAAACAACCGGCCCATTGTTGCCATTATTGATACGGGTGTGGATCTAACCCACACTGTTTTCACTCAATCCCAAGCTCTTTGGACAAATACAGCCGAGATCCCCAGTAACGGTGTGGATGATGATTTTAATGGTTATGTTGACGATGTGTATGGTTGGAACTTTAATGCTAATAACAATTCACCTCAAGATGACGAAGGTCATGGGACTCACGTTGCGGGGATTGTGGTCGGAACAGGCTTGGATATTTTTTCGTCGTCACTAGACCTCTCAAAAATTCAGATTATGCCCTTGAAGTTTTTAGATTCGACAGGATCTGGTGCCACCAGTGATGCCATTCGCGCCATCTATTATGCCGTGGATAATGGGGCTAAGGTTATTAATTGTTCATGGGGAGGAGGGACTTACAGTCGCTCTCTCTTGGATGCTTTAAATTACGCTTATCAAAATAAAGTGATTGTCGTGACAGCGGCGGGCAACAACGCTTCTAATAATGATGCCACTCCTATGTATCCAGCTAGCTATGATGTGCCCAGTAATATTGCTGTCGCCGCGAGCACGGATAGTGATAACTTAGCTTCGTTTTCCAATTATGGGGCTTCGACAGTTCCTGTGGCAGCTCCAGGGTATTACATTTACTCAACTTATCCTGGAAATACGTATGCTTTGATGTCAGGGACGAGTATGGCAGCACCTTTTGTTGCAGGTATTGCCGCCCAGGCGTGGCGTGAGGCGCCTCAGTTAACGGGTTATCAAATTAAGCAAATGATCCTATCCACTGTGAATACAAAACCTAGTTTTAGCGGAAAAGTTTCAACAGGTGGACGGGTGAATTCTTATAATCTAGTAAGTATGGCAAAGAACCAAGTTTCAGCTTTGGCGGCTCAACCATCTTATAAACCTAATTATGAAGCAGCGAGCTCGACTGCTGGTGGAGCGGCGGGCGGCTGTGGTCTGGTAAAAAACTTAGGTGATTCCGATGGTCCTATGGGTGGATCTGGATTAGCTATAGGTTTGACTCTGTTCGTTTGTATGATTCCATTGGGTGTCTGGATGACGTTCTACATGATGCAGCCTAAGCAGCGTCGTAAATATGAGCGTTTCAATATTACTTCTGGAATTAAAGTTCAAATGGGTGACCGTGAGATCGTAGGTCAAATGCAGACCCTTTCTCAGGGCGGACTATCTTTTACAGCTCAGGATATGATCGAGAAAGGTTCACTGGTCACCATGAAGATTTCAAACCCAGGCAGTGGGGAAGATATCGAAGTTCAGGGGCGT
>DAHVKR010000129.1 GCA_027320785.1 Bdellovibrionales bacterium | reverse complement strand
GTTGAGGCCGACGTGTGCAGTGGTGTCGTCGATTTTCATTGCCACAACTCCGCGATGAAGTTGTGAGGCGCATCCGGCAGCTACAAAAGCTGCTACCACGCCAATTCCTAGATTTAATTTCACTTTTCCCCCTTAAATAGACCTAAATTAATAGATCATCTTAATAATCTCCTGAATTTTCTCTTCAGACTTAAAGGCGTCATCGCCAGCAAATGCCGACTTCACGCAACCTCTTAAGTGTGATTTGAACACTTCAGCTTCGACGGCTTTAAGTGCCGCCGACGCAGCTTTGAGTTGTGCGATAATGTCAGGACAGTAGCGTCGATCCAGAATCATTTTTTCGATCCCTTCAATCTGACCTTTGACTCTGTTCAGCCTTTTGAAGTGAACCGAATGATCGGGGTGCCCATGCGACCCATGGTCTGCATGCGCTCCTGCCGCCGTACTTTTTTTAGATTTTCCGTGAGACTTTTCTTTTTCCAACATGGCTAGCCAACTTTCTTTGTCAAACGAGTCTAATTGACACATACCCTACGGGGGGTATAGTTTTAAGTCAAATCCATTTTTCACGGAGGGGTGATGAAGAAGGTAAAATTTTTACTATTAGCGGGAATATTGAGTCTTTGCGGCCAAGCAGCATTCGGTCATGGAGGCGAGGAACAGCGCGTTTCTCTTGAGCCAGACGTAAGTTCGATGTCTGCGGGTGCAGCATCTTACAAGTTTCAACTTATTGATACGGATACGAATCAATTGATTGGCGACAATGAGCTCGCAATTTCTCACGAAAAGAAACTGCATCTGATCATTTATGATCCTTCATTAAAAGAGTTCCAGCATGTTCATCCAGAATTCGACGGCAAAATGTGGAGTGCTGACGTGCAATTTGCTGTTGACGGAGATTACTGGGTTTGGGCGCAAGGTGAACTTGCATCTGACGGAACGGAATTCTCATCTTCCACAAGACTCAATATTTCTGGCGGTACATCTGCTTGGCCAAGTCCTCCTGTTTTAACTGACGTGCGAACTGGCTCATCAGGCACTTCCGCAATCAATTTAAGTCAAAAAAAATTGATTGCTGGAAAGATGGCGATGCTTGATCTCACGATGTCCCGTACTGATGGCACTACACCCCAGCTGACTCCTTACTTAGGCGCTTTTGCGCACATCATTGCGACACCAAAAGATGGCGATGAACTTATTCATGTTCATCCTGTCAGTACTGGCCCCGCTCAAGGAATGATTCACGCAATGTTCCCAACAGCCGGTGAGTACCGTCTCTGGGTCCAATTTATAGATGACGGTAATCTCAAAACGATACCTCTTTCAGTCGAAGTTTTTTGAAGCTCGATTGTCACAAAACCTCAGGGGCCATCGTATTAGGAGGTGAGAACTTCTTAAAATGTGAAAGGAAATTGTCTCAATATGAAAACACTATTTTTAACAGCGATGATGTTTATGGGTCTTGGATCTCAAATGGCACTGGCGCACGGGGAAGATAAGCCAGGACCCAATGGTGGTTTTATTCGCATGCCGGGTGCCTTTCACACCGAGGTCGTTCCGACTGGCGCCAACAGCCTTAAAGTCTATCTCCTAGATATCGAATGGAAAAATCCATCCGTTAAAGGAGCTTCGGTTTTGGTAACACATAAGGGCACTAGAACCACAAAAAAAGAGTGCACGCTTGAATCCAATTACTACGTTTGCCAGTTCCCTAAAAATATTGATCTCAAGAAAAAAGGCGAGCTACTTGTTGAAGCTCAACGAGAGAATCAAAAAGGAAATGTCGTTTCTTATGAACTTCCTTTGAAACTGCAAGTCGTCGATGACGGCCACGGCGGTCATCACTAGCAATTTTAATGGAGGAGATTTCCCATGCTTGATCGAATCATCAGGTTTTCGCTCACACATAGACTTTTAGTTCTCGCCGTTGGCTTGCTCATTACAGCTTACGGACTCTTCACGGTCAGTAAAATGCCTGTGGACGTGTTTCCAGATCTTAATCGACCCACGGTAAACATCATGACTGAAGCATCAGGCATGGCTCCGGAGGAAGTTGAGACGCTAGTCACGCTTCCTTTGGAAACGGTTCTAAACGGTCTACCTGGGGTTGAGCGCGTGCGGTCTTCAACAGGTATTGGGCTTTCTGTGATCTATGTTGAATTCGCATGGGATACGGACATCTACCGAAATCGTCAGCTTGTTTCAGAAAAGCTTCAGCTCGCCAAAGAAAAGCTCCCCGCTGGCGTAACGCCTGTCATGGGGCCAATCGCATCCATCATGGGAGAAATTCAACTTATTGGTCTCTCTTCTCCAAAGGGAGACGTAAGTCCCCTTGATCTTCGAACATTCGCGGATTGGACCATTAGACCAAGACTTCTTTCGGTTCCCGGTGTGGCTCAAGTCATCGCCATCGGTGGCGGCGTAAAGCAATACCAGATTCTCCTCTCGGCTGAAAAAATTCAGAAGTACCAACTTCCACTTGAAGAAATTGAAAAGGCACTTTCAAAAATCAGCCTCAATACAACTGGCGGTTACATTGATCTTGAGAAGAAAGAATTTTTGATTCGCAATATCGGAACAATCAAATCCGAAGAGGATATTTTAAATTCCGTTGTGGGCCTTCACCTCGGCCAACCTGTATTTGTTAAAAACATCGCTGAAGTAAAACTTGGTCCCCAAATCAAGCGCGGTGACGGAAGCGTCAACGCAAAGCCTGCTGTCATCTTGAGTATTCAAAAGCAGCCCGGTGCTAACACCATCGAACTTACAGAGAAAATTGATGAAGCTTTAAAAGACCTTGAAAAATCACTTCCAAAAGGAGCTGAGTTTCACAAAGATCTTTTCAAACAAGGACACTTCATTGAAGCCGCAGTTGATAACGTCAAAGAAGCTCTGAGAGACGGAACGATCCTTGTTTTTATCGTTCTGTTCATGTTTCTTCTTAATTTCCGAACGACCGCGATTACTCTTACAGCAATTCCTCTTTCATTTTTAGTCACAGCAATTGTATTTCACTACTTTGGCCTATCGGTTAATACCATGACTCTTGGCGGTCTTGCTGTTGCCATTGGTGAACTCGTTGATGACGCGATTGTCGATGTAGAAAACGTCTTTAGAAGACTAAAAGAAAACAAAGGACTTTCACAGCCGCTTCCAACATTGCAAGTCGTTTACAATGCCTCTTCTGAAGTTCGAAACTCGATTGTTTTTGCAACGATCATTGTCGTACTTGTTTTCCTTCCGCTCTTTTACATGAGTGGAATTGAAGGCCGCCTTTTTATTCCACTCGGCGTGGCTTATATCGTCTCTTTGTTGGCATCGCTTTTCGTATCCTTGACGATCACTCCCGTACTTTGCTCACTGCTTCTGTCAAAAGATAAGTTGATTGATCACGAAGACGGAAAAATGGTTCAGGTTCTTAAAAAGTGGGATCGCAAACTTCTCACAAAATCCCTGGATCATCCGAATATTGTTTTTGGGATAACTATCGCGCTCTTTTTGGGATCTCTCACGCTTATCCCGTTTATGGGTAAGGACTTCTTGCCAAAGTTCAACGAGGGAACCGCGACTGTTGGCGTCCTCGCTCAACCCGGAATCTCATTAGAAGAATCAAATAAGATGGGCGCACAGATCGAAGAACTTCTTCTTTCGATTCCTGAAATTAAATCTGTCGCAAGACGAACGGGCCGCGCTGAGCTTGATGAACACGCCGAAGGTGTTCACTCATCTGAAATTGACGTCGATTTCAAAAATGAAGGCAGACCTCGGGAAGTTGTTCTCAAAGAAATGCGCGAAAAACTTGAAAAGGTTTCTGGTGTGTTCGTCAACATTGGTCAGCCCATTTCTCATCGGCTTGATCATCTTCTTTCAGGTGTTCGGGCGCAGATCGCAATTAAAGTCTTCGGTCCCGACCTCAATACTCTTCGCGGTAAAGCTTCAGAGATCTATAAAGCTCTTGAAGGAACCCAAGGACTTGTAGACCTTCAAATCGAGCAGCAGGTCTTAATCCCTCAAGTGAAGATTCAGCTTTTACGCGATGAGGCCGGACAGTACGGAATCGTGGCCGGAGAGCTTTCTGAAACTTTAGAAAAAGCTTTGAATGGTGAGGTTGTTGCGCAAGTTCTCGATCAACAAAGAACTTTTAATGTCTACATGCGATTTGATGATCAATCGCGTGCAAATCTTGAGTTGATGAAAAAGACCACTCTTAAGATTATGCCTGACGGCCGAAAAGTGACTCTTGAAAAGGTTGCTGATGTGTTTGAATCTCAAGGCCCTAACCAGATCAATCGTGAGAATGCTCAGCGAAGAATCGTTGTTTCTGCGAACTCTTCAGGTCGTGACCTAGATAGCCTCGTTCAAGAAATTCAAGGGCGTATTCAAAAACAAGTTCAAGTTCCTGATGGCTACTTCGTGCAGTATGGTGGTCAGTTTGAAAGCCAAAAGTCCGCAAGCCGCTTGATCTTGCTCTTGGGATTATTGTCTCTCGTCGGAATCTTTGTAGTTCTCTACGCGCACTTCAGATCGTCTTTTATTGCAATTCAGATCATGCTGAATATTCCAATGGCTTTGATTGGAAGTTTAGTTGCGATCTACTTATCTGACCGCATTTTCTCTATTGCTACCATGGTCGCCTTTGTCACTCTTTGCGGGATCGCAAGCCGAAATGGGATCATGATGATTTCGCACTACCTGCACTTGATGAAGTACGAGGGCGAAAAATTCACGAAAGAAATGGTGATTCGAGGTTCTCTTGAAAGACTCGTTCCGGTATTAATGACGGCCCTGACCGCGATCTTAGGACTTTTGCCGCTGGTATTAGCTAAAGGCGAGGCTGGAAAAGAGATTCTTCACCCCGTGGCAGTTGTTATCGTTGACGGTCTCTTAAGCTCAACGCTACTTGATATGTTTGTCACTCCAACTGTCTTCTTCCGCTTTGGCAAGAAGTCAGCGGAGAATAGCCTTACTTTTAACGAAACAGAACTTAAACCAACACAACACTAGGAGAAATCATGAAACAACTTATTCTCGCAGCTTTGTTCCTCACATTTGGAACGGCTCAGGCCCATGAAGGACACGACAAAACCCCAGGAGCACTCGCGGCCCCTCACGGAGGTATGATCAAGGGCTCAGACCATATCTATCTTGAACTGGTTT
>DAHVKR010000128.1 GCA_027320785.1 Bdellovibrionales bacterium | reverse complement strand
AAATATCGAGTTTATTCATCTTCATACCATTGGACCCGCTCTTTATGCCCAGCCCGATTACCGAGATCGTTTTCGAGTTGTTAATTTATTTGTAGGACCCAATATTCGTCCTCAAATGGGGCAAGAGGGAGTCGACTATCTTCCTTGTTTTTTATCTGAAATTCCTGCTCTTTTTCGTTCTCAAAAACGTTGCTTAGATGTAGCGCTGATCCATGTTTCACCTCCAGATCAACATGGTTATTGCAGTCTTGGAACCAGTGTGGATGTGGCTCGAGCAGCTGTGGAAACGGCTCAGATTGTAATCGCTCAGGTGAATAAACAAATGCCACGGGTTCATGGAGACGGTTTTGTTCATGTAGATCAAATTCATCACTACATTGAGGTAGATGAGCCCCTTCCTGAAACGCCGCGGGCACTGCTGACAGATGTTGAGCTTAAAATTGGTCAGCATGTGGCAAGTCTTATTGATAATGGTTCCACTTTACAGGTTGGAATTGGCTCCATTCCTGAGGCAACTTTGGTAGCCCTAAAAAAACATCGTCATCTGGGAGTTCACACTGAAATGTGGTCAGATGGGATTCTTGATTTAATTGAGTGTGGTGCTGTGGATAACTCTCAGAAGGTGGTCCATCCTGGTAAAGTTGTAGCAGGCTTCGCCATAGGAACTCGGAAATTTTATGATTTTATGAATGATAACCCCAATGTGATCCATTTGGATATTGGCTATGTGAACAATCCGACCAATATTGCTCGTAACCCTAAGGTTGCAGCCATCAATTCAGCAGTTGAAATTGATCTCACGGGACAGGTTTGTTCTGACTCTGTGGGAACGCGAATTATTTCAGGGGTTGGGGGACAGATGGATTTTATGAGGGGGGCGTCTCTGTCTAAAGGTGGTAAGCCAATTATTGCGATTACCAGCCGAACTCGCCATCAAGAGTCACGTATTGTTCCCTTTTTAAAAAAAGGAGCTGGAGTTGTGACGACTCGCGCTCATGTACACTCTGTGGTGACAGAGTATGGAGTTTGCGAGCTTTATGGCAAAACTCTTGAGGAAAGAGCAAAAGCTCTCATCCACATTGCTCATCCTGAAGATCGTGAAAGTTTGATGAAAGCCTGGGCTGAGCGTCATCAGCTTTGATATTTTCTAAATTATTTTGATTTACGACACATTCCACTATGGGACGTTTTGTCCCCTGTTATGTGGCAGAGTTTCGCCACTTTGTCTCATTATATTTCTGTTTACAATAAGAATGGGGTTATATGTTGGCCGGTATATTGATAGTAATATGCTTTGTTAAGTTAGATGAATCAAAATTTCTCTGAAAGGAAAAGTTAAAATGACAATGAATAAATCAATTCCCGTTGTTCAGAAGTATATGACATACACCCCCAAGAGCATTGGGTTTGATCGCCCTATTTCAAACGCTATGAAGCTCATGCACGAAATGGAAATTCGACATTTGCCTGTTTTGAAAGGTGGGGAATTAGTTGGAATTTTAACAGATCGAGACATCAAACTTGTAACGAGTTTCGAAGAGGTGGATCCGGAAAAAATCACTGTTGAAGAGGCTTGCTCTTTTAATCCGTATTTCACCTCTCCTGAAACTCCTCTTAACGAGGTCGTTAGTAATATGGCGCGTAAGAAGTATGGATGCGCCATTGTTGTCGATAATGGAAAGCTAGTCGGCATATTAACAGAAACTGATGTTTATAAAGCTTTCGCAGAACTTCTTGAAACTCGACTCACGCATTAATAAATCAGGAGAGGGGGTTGTTTAAAAGGTCCCTTCTTTAAAAGGAGACGACATGAAAACAAATTCAAAGACGGTTGCTTCAAAAAAACGAAACCGTAAAACCCCTCTCCCAGTCCAGCGCTCTACTCCCAAAAAAGCTAAGCAGACAGCAAGGCCTGTTATTTGGGCTGTAGATTCTGCGCAGTTGGACAGTTCTCATGTTGAACGCATGAAAAAGCTATTTCAATCTTGGGGGTATGATAATGATCTACTTCCTGCGACGGTCTTTTCTCCATTTGATATGGGCTGGATACTTCCAGCAGAGTTGAAAGCGAAAAAGCAGACTTTAGCTGAGTTTGGTGAAAAAGTTCAAAGTAAATGGAAGTCATTGGGAATTCATCATGATTCATCAGGTGTTCTTCTTTCAGATTCAAACTCTCGTCGTGAAAAGGCTCTGAAACTTTTAGATTTTGCTAAGTCTCAAAAAGCACGAATGATTATCGTTGAGTCAACGGATCGAACGAATTCCTTTACAGGGATGGGAAGCTTTACGGAAACGCTTATATCTCTTTCGACACTTCCTATTTTACTTGTGGGACCTCATACAAAAACATTTAATCCTCCCCAACGTCTCTTTTACCCGACAGATCTTTCTCGCGAGTCAAAAGAGGTCTTCACTCGACTTATTGAGTTAGCGAAGGGTTATAAAGCCGAAGTTCTTTTATATCATTATTTTGATTTGGAATCCGGGCCTTTAACCTATGGAGTTCCATGGGGTTATGAGGTGAAATGGCTTGATGACTATTGGGAAACACAAGAGAAGGCTCAACATGAAGAGGCTCACAAGTGGATCAAGTGGGCTCACTCAAAAGGAGTGAAGTGTGAATTTATTAGTGATCGCAAGTTGGGTGGTCTCAAGTCGCGAATGAATGAAGCGGCTCAAGAGGCGGGCGGAGATGCAACTGTTCTCACCATCAAACGTGGTCCGTGGGGTCAAGTCGTTTTGGGAGCCCTTATTCGAGATACGATTATGCAATCAGCTGTCCCCGTTTTAACTTTTCACACAAAAGATCAGCGCAAAAAGTTACATAGCTAATATCTTTATTTTTCCCCTGACAGGGTCACGAGAGCTTCTTGTGCCCTGTCAGGGGTTTTTCTTTTTCAGTACCATCAATTTTTTATTTACACGTATCTTTAGAATAAAGGACACGTCGCGCAACAGAGGGGCGTTTTGTCACATGCTCGTCTCAATTTGAGATAGTTTAGCCCAAACTCCCTCTGAAATTATTATAATTTTGTTCTCACAATGGTACAGGCCTTGCTGTATGTAAAGGGCAGATGGACAAGAAAGTCCACAAACAAACAATCGGGGGAACCATGAAAAAAATGACTTTAATCAATCGAGTAGCAGCTGCATTTGTAATGACTTTAGCTTTCACAGCTATCAATGCTCAGGCAGCAGGCTCTCAACAGCCACCAGCTAAAGAAGTAACTGTGGGTATCAATGATGCTTACATTCCTGGTGGATTCGACTCAGAAGCAGATGCTTATGTAGTAGTAAACGGAATCTTCCAAAATGGTTGCTACCATTGGAACGGTGCTGAGGTGAAAAATGTAGACACTTATCATCATGAAATCACATCTAAGGCACTTGTGAGTCAGGGGCTTTGCTTGATGGTTTTAATTCCTTTCCAAAAGGAAGTTCGCTTAGGACACTTAGCTTCTGGCGATCATAAATTAAAATTCGTTAATGGTGATGGAACATACTTAGAAAAAACAATGAAAGTTGAGTAATGTATGAAGTCTCTGAAGTTGATTGCCCTTGCCGCAAGTGCCTTGACAATCAGCTGCTCAGGACAAAGAGACTCAAATAATAAGGTATATGAAACATCTAGGTGGAGTCGGTCAGAGACCGCTCCACCTCGTCGTTTAAGCCTTGAGTCTCAAGTCTATGATCTTAAAATCGGATCTAAAAAGTTAAACTTCGAGCAGCAGTATATCCAGGGCGTTGAGGTTGAAGATTCATTTTATAAATCGGTAATTTCGAAAGAACCTGAATTTGTCAGCTACAATTGGATCACGCATGTGCCACTGGCGTTGCGTGCGAGAATTTTACTGATGAAGCTACAGGCACCACTGATTTCATATCTTTTCAAATGGAGACATCCCAACTATTCAACTCTACACATGTATGAAAAACCTCGTCTTGTTGTACGAAACGGAGAAGTTTACTGGAAGATTACGTTTGAAAATAAGCTTTATGAATTGAAGGGATTTTACACCAAAGCCAATTTGGATATAGCAAGTATTGAAAAGGTAGGTTCGGATTATGTGAATGCTAATGCCATTCTGTTTCCAGATGGGCCACTTAGAAGTAAACTTCAAGACGTTGTTTTGCCTAATTTAGTTGGAAATGGAACTTTGACATCTCCAATTCTTCAGGTGACGACAGAGTCAGATCAAAAAGCTTTGGCGCAGAACTCAGTTTTTCAATATCCAGTAGATGACCCACGTTTCGAACAAGTTCAAGTTTTTTACTATGTTTCGAAAGTTGTCCATTGGTGTGAGTCCGAGTTGAACTTTGTCATCCCCTTTTCCATTCAGGTCGAAACAAATGTGGGCTATCCTGAAAAAACCAATACGGCCTTTTATTATCAAAGAAAAATTCGATTGGGTGAAGGAGACGGCGTTGCATTTGCCCGAATTCCTATGGATCCATCTATTGTGGTTCATGAGGCTTTTCACGGGTTGAATGAGGCGGTCTCAAGACTTCCTTATCAAAATGAGGGTGGATCTTTAAATGAAGCCTATTCTGATTTTTTCACAGCCATGTTATTAGAAAACCCGCGATTAGGTGAGGTCGCTTACAAAAAAGGTCCTTATAAAAGAACGGTTGCGAATGACATGAAGCTCTCTGAAAAAAATGGGGGTTTGTACCATGATTCAGAGATTATATCGGGACTTCTTTGGAATCTGCAGCAGCGATTGGGGCGAGAAACAGGTTTGATGGTAGCTTGGAATACCTTGCAACGATTGACACCTCTTTCAAATTTTCAAAGCTTTCAGCAAGAGCTACAAGATGTTTTGAAGCAATTGCCCATGGCTCAACAGGATGAAGCTCAGGCTGTTCTTAAAAGCCGGGGATGGCTTTAAACTTTCTTCATTTGCGAAGCTGATGAAGAGCTTGCGGAATCAATTCGATAATATCAGATGGGGTCAGGCTTAAAAAATCCTGGCCCCTTCGTATCCACTCGTCTGCAATAAATCCATGAAGATAACAAGCCACGAGTGTGGCTTTGAAGGGACTTAGTTTTTGAGCGAGGAGTCCGGTTATCAAGCCGGCTAAAACATCTCCACTTCCAGCCTTTGCCAATGCGACATTTCCAGTGGGAACAATGACTCTTATGTCCTGATAGGCTACAACAGTATGAA
>DAHVKR010000127.1 GCA_027320785.1 Bdellovibrionales bacterium | reverse complement strand
TTCCACTGGGTAGCATCAAAAGCACCAATCATCAGCGCGGCCGTCGTGAGGCTATCGGGTTTTGCTGCTTTATTTTTTGCTCATTGATCGTAAGTCTTCTTACTTTTATGGTCGGTTTCCCAAATAGGTCAATGTATGATATTCTTGCCTACGATCACACTGCACACAAGATTTCCAAATTGATCATATTTGCGAATGCCAATCTCCACCGCATCCTGATGATTTTCCAAAGTTAGAATTGAGACGGCGAAGATTGTCGAGAAAATTAAAAAATGCCGCCGTAGCAACCGTTAGCTCTACGGTGTTCACCGCTATGAGAATAGATCATGTCAATCTGACCTTCTTAAGTCTTAAGGCATTTCCGATAACCGACACAGAGCTTAAGGCCATCGCGGCAGCGGCGATAATAGGGCTTAAAAGGAGTCCAAAAAACGGATAAAGAATCCCGGCCGCAACAGGGACTCCAAGTGCATTATAAACAAAAGCGAAGAAAAGATTTTGCTTAATGTTGCTTAAAGTACCTTCGCTCAGAGCTCGGGCTCTTACGATTCCCATGAGGTCTCCTTTTATAAGAGTCACGCCAGCGCTGTTCATCGCAACGTCAGTTCCGGTTCCCATGGCAATACCAACCTGGGCCTGTGCCAATGCGGGAGCGTCATTAATACCGTCGCCAGCCATACCGACGAATCGTCCTTCGCTTTGAAGTTTTTTAACTAGATCGGCTTTTCCTTGAGGGAGAACGTCTGCAAAAAAACCATCAAGTCCAACTTTCTTTGCAACGGCTTCGGCTGTTTTTTTGTTATCCCCAGTCATCATAATGACCTTGATTCCAATTTCGCGAAGGGCCTTAATAGCCGGTAGAGTTGTTTCTTTGATTGGATCGGTAACTCCCAAAAGACCGGCAAGCTTTCCATCAACAGCCACATACATGACTGTCTGGCCATCTTCTCTTAAACGGTCGGCTTCTGCTTCAGCGCTACCGAGATCAACCTTAATTTCTTGCAGAAGGGCCTTATTGCCTATAGCTACTTGTCGTCCAGCAACCTTTGCGGACGCGCCTTTGCCAGTTATAGATTTGAAATCGTCAGCAGAATTTAAAGTGATCTGCTTTTCTTTGGCTCCTGTAACTATGGCAGCAGCCAAAGGGTGTTCACTCGATTGCTCTAAGCTCGCACCTAGAGATAAAAGTTCGTTTTCAGAGAAATTTTCGAATGACTTTATAGTTACGAGCTTTGGCCTTCCGAGCGTGAGTGTACCCGTTTTATCAATAACGAGCGTATTGACCTTTCTCATCAATTCGATAGCTTCGGCGTTTTTAAATAAAACACCCATAGTTGCTCCGCGACCTGTCGCCACCATGATGGACATGGGTGTAGCGAGGCCTAAGGCACAAGGACAAGCAATGATTAGAACTGCGACCGCGTTTATAACTGCATGTGCTAACTTTGGCTCGGTTCCCCAGATAGACCAAATGACGAACGTAAGCACCGCTACTAAAATAACAGCGGGTACAAAATAGGCTGAAACTTGATCCACCAGCTTTTGAATTGGTGCTCTTGATCTTTGCGCTTCTGCTACCATTTGAACGATTTGTGAAAGCAGAGTATCCTTTCCGACTTTTTCAGCTTGCATCACCAATGTTCCTGTCCCATTGATCGTCGCTCCAACAACTTTAGAGCCTTCGATCTTTTCAACTGGAATAGGCTCACCACTCACCATGGACTCATCAACCGATGATAATCCTGAAAGAACTTTTCCATCCACTGGAATCTTTTCGCCTGGTCGAACGCGAAGCTTATCGCCAACGTGGATTTCTTCTAGCGGTACATCGACCTCAGACCCATCTGGCATTATTTTTCGAGCTGTTTTGGGCGCAAGACCAAGCAGTGCTTTGATAGCAGCGCTGGTTTGCCCACGAGCCTTTAATTCTAGAACTTGTCCTAACAAAACAAGCGTCACGATCACACTTGCAGCTTCAAAATAGAGCCCAACTTCACCGGTCATTGAGTCTCTGAACGAATCAGGAAACATTTGAGGAAATAAAACGGCGACTAAGCTGTAGATATAAGCCACAGCAACACCTAACCCAATCAGCGTAAACATGTTCAGGGATTTATTCTTAATAGATTGCCAGAATCTTTCATAGAATGGCCAACCACCCCAAACAACAACGGGAGAAGCAAGTATCACCTCAAGCCACGGTAGAAATTCAAGAAGCCCTTGTGAATGAATGAGATGTCGTCCTCCCATAGTGATAAAGAGGAGCGGAATACTTAAAACAGTTCCAACCCAAAATCGTTTTCTCATGTCGAGGTATTCGGAATTGTCCTCCTCATGATCCAAAGAAATTGTCACAGGCTCTAAGGCCATTCCGCAGATTGGACAACTGCCGGGGCCGATCTGCCGCACTTCTGGATGCATGGGGCATGTATATTCAACATCTTTGGGGAGCTTTTTGATTTCAATTTGAGGTGATAGGTATTTCGCCGGCTCTAAATCGAATTTGGTCTTGCACTTTGGGTTGCAGAAATAATAATCGTGATCCTCGTAGCGTGAGCTGCCACCTTTTGCATTATTTGGATCAACGTTCATTCCGCAGACTGGATCTTTAACTGTTAATTTAGAATCACTGTGATGGTGAGTGTGATCGTGATTAGGGTGTTGATGTTTACTATGGTCCATGAATTCCTCAATTCTTTATAAGGTCTAAAAATTCTTTTAACTTTTCATCGAATACGGGGCTTTTTTCATTTTTTGCAGCGGTCCGAATGCAAGATGATAAATGTGTTTTTAATATCTGAAGTTCTAAAGCTTTTATTGCTGATTGCGCAGCTCGAAGCTGCTGAAGAATGTCAGGGCAGTATCTCCGCTCTTCAATCATTCTCTCAATACCTTCCATTTGGCCAATGACTCGCTTGAGGCGGGGCATTTCCAAAGAGTGGTCGGGATGTTGCAATGATGTTGGTTGAGTCTCTTTATTTTTGTTCATATTTTTACTTCTAGCCATAAGCCTCATTATACTCCCACCCAGTATGTATGTCAACTAACCATATCTTATTGATATCTATGTGCAAATAAAAGGCCATTTGGCATACTACCTGCTAGTATCCTGTATATAAGGACTTATCTTGAAACAGAGAGCAATTGGAGTAAATTTTTGAGACTTTCTGTCAAAACAAACGGGACGAAATGTCACAAAAAAGAGAGGTATCTAAATGAAACAAGAAACAGGTAATTGGAATCTATATAAAATAGGAACATGGGGGGCCATATTAATTATTGGTTATTTTCTTTTAACTGAGCACAGGGCCCACGTCTTTCAGTTTTTGCCATATATATTTCTTTTGGCCTGTCCACTCATGCACGTTTTCATGCACCGTGGACATCACAATCACTCAGGCCATGAAGATCATTCTACTGCCAACAACAAGGAGGCAAAATAATGGACCACTCAGATACACCAGCTTACGGGCTTTGGAGTCTTGTCATCATTAACTCAATTATTTTTGTGTTTTTCGCTTTTAGTTTTTTCAAGCCACGGACGAAAACAGATTGGAGAACATTCGGAACATTTTCGGCTTTTATAGTGGCTTTGTTTATTGAGATGTACGGTTTTCCTTTGTCGATTTACATGCTTTCGGGCTGGTTATCCCAACGGTATCCTCAAATAAATTTTTTATCACATGATAATGGGCATTTGCTTCATACATTGTTGGGCCTTAAAGGTGACCCACATTTCGATGTTCTGCATATTATAAGCAATATTTTAATAATAGTTGGATTTTTTCTACTCTCTGCTTCCTGGAAAATCCTTTACAAGGCCCAAACAACAAAAACTCTCGCGACGACAGGCCCTTATTCATATGTTAGACATCCACAATACGCTGCCTTCACAATGATAATGTTGGGATTTTTATTGCAATGGCCCACTATTCCAACGCTCATCATGTTCCCCATCCTAGTAGTTACTTATGCTCGGCTTTCAATTAAAGAAGAGCATGATGTGGAAAAAGAATTTGGCGATGCCTACCGGCGGTATGCCGCTACAACTCCGAGGTTTTTTCCAAATTTAAAACTGAACTCAAGAGAATCGGCATCTGAGCGAAAGGTCTAGAAAGCATGGGGCAAGATCAATCAAAATTACGCTTAAGATTTCTTGGTGCCGCTCAGACAGTGACGGGTTCAAAATATCTTCTCACTTTCAATGAGCGCAAGATTCTAATCGACTGTGGTCTGTTCCAAGGTCTTAAGGAGTTAAGATTAAAAAACTGGGATCGTTTTCCAATTGATCCCAGTTCAATCGATGCAGTTGTTCTCACTCATGCCCATATCGACCATTCTGGCCTCATTCCGAAACTGCTGAAGGAAGGTTTTAAAGGCAAAATCCACTGCACTCCACCCACAAAAGGTCTTTGCCAAATTCTTTTACCTGACACTGGTTTTCTCCAAGAGGAAGAGGCGGAATGGTTAAATCGAAAACATCTTTCCAAACATGCTCCTGCTCTTGCTCTTTTTACAAAAGAGGATGCCTTAGAATCCCTTAAGCAATTTCAAGTTCATCAATTCGATGAAGCATTTGAAGTCATTCCTGGACTTAAGATCACCTTTCGATATGCAGGGCACATACTTGGGGCCGCTTCCGTAATTGTCGAAGGCGACGGCAAAATCATTGCATTTACGGGAGATATCGGGCGCCTTAATGATCCTATTCTTTATCCACCCGCCCATTTGCCAAGGATTGACTATTTAGTTACAGAATCCACATACGGAAATCGCATTCACCCAGAAACCGATATAAAGTCTGAATTAAAAGAAATTATTCAAGAGGCTTCTCAGAAAAAAGGAGTCATTTTAATTCCTGCCTTCACGGTAGGGCGAGCCCAAGCGCTTATGCATTACTTGGCGGAATTGAAAAATGAACGACAGATCCCAAGTATTCCGATCTTTCTGAATAGTCCGATGGCAACTAATGTGACTGACTTATTTTGTGAGTTCAAATCGCAACACAAATTAACTGAAAAAGAATGTGATGATATGTGTGGTGTAGTTCACTATGTGAAATCTGTTGAAGAGTCCAAGTCATTAAACTTAAAGCATGGCCCTATGATTATAATTTCTGCGAGCGGAATGGCTACTGGAGGAAGGATTCTCCATCATCTTAAGGCATTTGCTCCCGATCCACG
>DAHVKR010000126.1 GCA_027320785.1 Bdellovibrionales bacterium | reverse complement strand
CATGATTTCATGAGCGGCCACTCGGCCACCCGTTTTGCGTTTGACTAAGGTTTGCGAAATAACGGCACGTAAAGACTCTGACAGCATAGAACGAACTAAGGTTTTTTCATTGCCGGGAAAGACGTCAATAATACGGTCTATCGTTTTAGCAGCACTATTAGTGTGGAGAGTGCCAAACACAAGATGGCCTGTTTCCGCAGCGGTTAGCGCAAGAGAAATGGTTTCTAAGTCCCGCAACTCACCCACAAGCATGATATCTGGATCTTCACGCAGAGCTGCCTTTAAGGCGTTTGCGAAGTTCTTAGTATGGCTACCGACTTCTCTTTGATTAACCAGGGATTTAATATTTTGATGAACAAACTCAACAGGGTCCTCAACAGTTAAAATGTGCGCCTCTCGTGTCATGTTGATATGGTGGATGAGGGCAGCAAGAGTTGTGGATTTACCAGAGCCTGTGGGGCCGGTTACAAGAATGAGGCCGCGGTCAGCCTCTATCATATCCATAATGCTCGGAGGAAGATTGAGCTCTTGTGGTGTTAGGATTTTTTCAGGAATTACTCGAAAAACGGCGCCCAGCCCTTTTCGCTGCATAAAAACATTCACACGAAATCTTCCGATGCCGGGAACGGCGTAAGCACAGTCAAGCTCCCATTTTTCGACGAAAATCTTTTTTTGTTTTTCGGAGAGAATCTCGAAGACAAGACCTTGAACATCTTGGTTGCTGAGCTCGCGGTAGTTAAGAGGGACCATGTTTCCATGGAGTCGCAAAAAAGGCGGGGCCCCAGATGTAATATGAAGGTCGGAGGCCTTTTGTTCTACCATGAGCTTGAAGAGTTCGTCGATTGTTGCCATTATAGTTCTGTTCGGCAGTTCCCGCGCCATTTTTTAATTCCAATTGCATAATGTGGCGTTTATAGACTAAAGCTTGGAGGCGTATGGCAGCAGAGATCCTCATAAATGTTAAGCCTAATGAAACACGAGTCGCCTATATTCAATCGGGTACCTTGATGGATTTTTACACGGAACGAAAGACTTCCCCGACTTTAGTGGGGAGTATTCATCGAGGAACTGTTATTCGTGTTTTGCCTGGGATGCAGGCTGCATTTGTGGATATTGGTTTAGATCGAGCCGCGTTCCTTTATGTAGGAGACATCCGAGAGGACGTAGACTCGGAAGCCTATCCCTTCTCTGAAATTGACCAGGAAGAACCCCTTACAACAGACGAGGGAGAGAGCGGCTACTCGCGAGAGAGAATTGCTGCCAACAAGACTCCCATTCAAGACTTGCTTAAAGAAGGACAGTCTATTTTGGTTCAAGTGGCGAAGGATCCATTGGGAACAAAGGGGGCTCGCCTCACGACACATATTTCTTTGCCGGGCCGATTTATTGTTTACCTCCCGACCATTCGTCATTTGGGAATAAGTCGTCGAATTGAAAATGAGACAGAGAGAGAGCGCTTAAAGGAAGTCGTTCAAAAACTAACCCCACAAGGGGGCGTAATTGTTCGGACCGCCGGCGAGGGTGCCACTGAAGAGCAGCTCAAGGCTGATATTGATTATCTGGACCGTCTGGCGAAAGAAATTTTTAAAAACTACGAAAAGAAAAAATCTCCTAACCTGATTCACTCGGAGCTCGACGTCGAGCTGCGCGCTTTGCGTGACATGATGAGCGAAGACGTGACGGCGGTCTGGGTCGACAGTGAAGAAGTTCATAAAAAAGTCAGCAAGTTTGTGACTCAGTTGATGCCGAAGTACAAACAAAATATAATTTACTATGATCAACAAAAGCCTTTATTCGATATGTACGAAATCGACATTGAGGTTTCGCGCTCAATGGATCGAAAAATATGGCTGAAGTCCGGCGGCTATATCGTCATTGACGAGGCTGAGGCGCTTGTGGTGATTGATGTGAATACGGGTCGCTTTGTTGGAAAAAAAGATCTTGAGGACACCATTCTTAAAACAAACTTAGAGGCCGTCAGGGAAATTGCCCATCAGCTCAGAATTCGCAATTGCGGGGGCATTATCATTGTCGATTTTATAGATATGGAAAAAGAGCTTCATCGCGAAAAAGTCCTCGAGGCCCTAAAAGAGGAAACCTCTCATGACCGGGCTCGCACCCATGTCATTGCCATGTCACAGTTGGGCCTTGTGGAAATGACGCGCAAGCGAATCCGCCCGAGCCTAATTAAGTCGCTGGCGGAGCCTTGCGAATATTGTGAAGGCAAGGGCTACATAAAAAAGAAATCGACCGTAGCCAGTGAAATTTTTAGAGAAATTGAGAGAGAAGCGCCCCTATTGGATAAAAAGAACGCCTCTATTGTCGTTCACTGCCATAGTGACGTGGTCGACTGGATTTATGAGATCGAAAATGAGTCCCTCGAATTTGTGGAAGCTAAAATTGGAAAGTCCGTGGCCTTTAAAATCGAGCCGACCTACCATCTTGAGCAATACGAAGTCTTTTACGTTTAGGGCATGTTCATAAACCACTGAATATAATAGATTTTATTAAAATTAATGGCTTATTTAAGGGCTCGGCGCTTGAAAAAGTAGCCCATACCCCCACATTTTATTGAGTCCGATTAAAGCATATAAGTTGACAAACCCTCCTGCGGAGTGGCAGAAACGTTTGGCTCAAGCACTTGTTGACCAGCTTGGTCGCACCCTTTTGGAGGACGCATGTACGCAATCATTAGAACCGGTGGAAAGCAATACACTGTCAAGCCCGGTGATGTTTTGCAAGTTGAAAAACTTGATAAAGAACTTGGATCAGAATTTGATATCAATGAGGTATTGTTCGTTGGCGGAGATGCCGTTCACACTGGACAGCCCTTGGTTAAAAATGCGAAAGTAACGGTTGTTGTTACGAAGCAAGCGAAAACCCGTAAGGTATTAGTTTTCAAAAAGAAAAGAAGACAATCTTACAGAAAGTTTGCAACTCACAGACAGCTTTTCACAGAGCTTTTTGTTAAATCTATTACATCTCCGGATGGTACTGTTGGAAAAACAGATGCTGCTCCTAATGTGATTGATGTTGATAAAGTTCGCGAAGAAAAAGCACAGGCACGAGTAGCGGCTCGAAAAGAGCGCGCGTCTAATAAAGAGGCGGCCCCTGCTCAAAAAACTGTGAAGAAAAAAGCCCCAGCGAAGAAGAAGGTTGCTAAAAAAGCAGCCCCTAAAAAAGCGGGAGCTAAAAAGACAACAGCGAAGAAAAAGACAGCTAAAAAAACGAAGTAAGTTATTTAGAGGTGAAATATGGCAAGTAAGAAGGCCGGCGGTAGTACAAAGAACGGACGTGATTCACAGAGTAAGCGCTTAGGCGTTAAAAGATTCGGCGGGCAAGCCGTTCTTCCAGGCACAATCATTGTTCGCCAAAGAGGAACTAAGTTTCACTTGGGCAACAACGTTAAAATGGGCCGAGACCATACAATCTATGCGGTTGCTGAAGGCGTTGTAACTTTTGAACGTTTTTCCAAAGAAAAATTCAAAGTTAGCGTTTATCCTAAGACAGCATAGACGAACTCTTTAAAATTCATTATTGAGGAGGGAGCCTCGAAAGGGCTCCCTTTTTTTGTTGCGAGCAAGTGATCGATTATGAAATTCACAGATGAGGTACAGATTGTTTTAACTTCAGGTCATGGCGGCCCTGGGAGCGTTAGCTTTCGTCGTGAGGCGATGGAGCCTCGTGGTGGGCCTGATGGCGGTGATGGTGGTAAGGGTGGAGATGTTATTCTGAGAACGTCAAAGCACTTAAACTCTCTTGTGGATTTCAGAAGAAATAAAAAATATAGCGCAAAAAATGGCCAGCAGGGGCAGGGCTCAAAATGCTCAGGAGCTGCCGGCGAAGATCTTATCCTTCTCGTTCCAGAGGGAACTATTGTCAGAGATTTAAATGGCCACACGCTTGTGGACATGACAAATCGCGAAGAATTTCAGCTTCTAAAAGGCGGACGTGGGGGCAAGGGGAATCACTTCTTTAGAACAAGTGTGAACCAGGCTCCAGATCATGCACAACCTGGGGAGCCAGGCGAGGAATTGGAAGTTGTTTTAGAATTAAAGCTGATTGCCGACGTGGGAATAATTGGTTTCCCAAATGCCGGAAAATCCACATTAATTTCCCGAATTTCAGCAGCTAAGCCAAAAATTGCAGACTATCCTTTTACGACACTCACTCCTCATCTCGGAGTGGTGAAGTTCACAGATGAAAAAAGCTTTGTGGTAGCTGACATACCAGGCCTAGTGAAAGGTGCTCATCAGGGAGTGGGTCTGGGAATTCAATTTCTAAAACATATTGAAAGAACAAAATTGTTTATTCATTTGATAGATGCCTCTGGGATGTCGGGGCGCTTACCACTTGATGACTACGAAGATATCAACGACGAACTCAAAATGTACGACCAAGATAATGCAGAAAAAGAAGGTTTTTTTGCATTATCATCGCGTCCTCAAATGGTTGTTTTGAATAAAGCAGATACGCTAAGTGAAAATGATATATTAAGACTTACACAGCAGTTCGAGAAAAAAATAGGCCACAAGCCGTTGATTATTTCCGCTGTTACGGGAAAAAATATAAGAGAGCTTATTATACAAATTGCAGAGAAGCTCTTCCAAGAAAATCAGGAGCATTTGTAATATGAAGGTTGGAATATTCGGTGGTAGTTTTAATCCACCCCACATGGGACATATCGCTTGCTTAACGGCAGTTCAAAAGAAGGCGGGGCTGGACAGAATTTCAGTTATCCCAACTTTTAAAAGTCCACTTAAAACTCCTATTGAGGGTCCAACCCCTGAGCAAAGACTTGAAATGATTAAGCTAGCTCTTCAGGGTTTTGGCTCGCAATTTACTGTAGATGACTTAGAGATTAAACGAGGTGGAACAAGCTATACGATCGACACCTTAAGAGAATATAGGAAGAAGGTTTCCGCTGAAGATCTTTATCTTATTATGGGAGCGGACCATCTCGAGTCTTTTAGTAGCTGGAAAGACTATCGTGATATTTTAAAAGAAGTGAACATCATATTCACAACTCGGCCTGGCTTCGACATTCCGACCTCAAAAGATCAGCTCCCTCATTACTTAAAAGAAAATATCCTGGAGTATGATTTTAATTTTATCGAGCTAACAACGGGTCGCAATATTCAATTTGTTCGCATTCCAGACATTGATACTTCTGCAAGCGAGCTACGTAAAAAAATTAGAAGCGGAAGACCTGTCGATAA
>DAHVKR010000125.1 GCA_027320785.1 Bdellovibrionales bacterium | reverse complement strand
TCTTAGTTATGTTTTAAGTTTTATTTACCTAGGCATTTATTGGAATAACCATCATCATATGCTCCATACCTGTCAAAAAGTAACGGGTCCTATTCTATGGGCCAACCTCCATCTTTTGTTTTGGTTATCGCTTGTCCCCGTTTCAACGGGCTGGATGGGGGAGAATCATTTCGGGGAAATACCGGCAGCAGTCTATGGAATTGTTCTTCTCTGTGCCGCTATTGCCTATTTTATTTTACAGCAGATTATTATTAAGTCTCAAGGGCAGGTCTCTCTTTTAAAAAAGGCTATTGGGCAAGATTGGAAGGGGAAAGTCTCCCCCGTGTTCTATATATTAGCCATTGGATTTTCATTTATATCGTCCTGGATTTCGATGGGCCTGTATGTACTCGTCGCTCTGATATGGCTTATACCCGATAAAAGAATTGAGCGAGCTTTAGAGGCAAGCAATTAATGTCACCTGACTAGGTATCGAGCAGGAAAATTGCTTTAAATTCTCTATATTGCTTAATGGCTGAATCGGATTTTGCACATATTCTGTCAACTATGGAATTAGTGCGTTTTGCCCGTGGTCTGACTTTTGTTATCATAAGCCTTATTTTAAGCGTAGCCTATTCTCTTACTGAATCGGCCGCAGTTCTTGTACACTACGAGACACAGGCTAATGCTATAGCTAAAAGAAGCACAACGCCGATAAAAATCCCGCATTTTGAAATTCCACTGAATCTTATTCAGTATGATTTTGCTCAAGATCTAGATCCTAAAATCGCAGCAACTCTGATATTCGAGAAAAATGGCCAAAAGTACGTACGTTGGATTTTAAATCCAGAAGATACAAAGTGGTTTAAGCAAGTAGCATCTTATTTTGCTGCCAAGGGAATTGAGCTAAAAAAAGAATATTATTTTACTGGATATCAAACGGCATCGCGCTCGTATATAGTTGAAGATCCAAAGAAGACAGTACAATTTTCTGTTAAAAGCTCGACAGATGTAACGGGAGGAAGGTGGGCTGATAAGAAGCAGCCTATTGGCGAAGCTATAGATTCAAGGTTGAATTCAGAATTTTTAAAAGAAATTCAAAAGCAAAAGAAGTTCGATAATATTGTTATAATGGATGAGCCAGCTATTTTAGAAATTGCAGGTATCGATCAAGCTGTTGTTATTAGAAGCCTTGATTCCCTTAAAAATAAGGATAAAGAGTTCATTTACTTACCTGGATTTTCAGCTCTCCATGAAAGAATTGGAAGATATATCGCAAAGATAAATGGTTCGAATGACCCGCTATCATATTGGGGAAAACACTATATTGAAGCTACAGGGCGAGCATTGGGAGAATTTGCAGCTCGCACAGGTATGCAATTTGACTCTCCTCACTCACAGAATTTCTTAATTGAGTTAGATTCAAATTATAAACCTACAGGAAGAATTGTATTTCGAGATTTGGCAGACTTATATGTATATAAAGATATGATGAATGCACTATCTCGAGATCCTAAATCATATTTTGATAAATTTACACAGAAAGACAATGTCCTGAATCACGTAGAAGCAGCATTTGGTCCTCTTCACGGAAACAAATATCCGTCATGGGTAACAGAATATGATTATTCGAAATGGAATCATCAGTTTTTTAAAGCATTTGAGACTGAATTTTCGAAGATTTCAGGTCTACGGGTGGCAGATTTTAAACAGTATAAAGGTGTTTTAGATGGTGACTATTTTAGTAATACATATGAAGTAAAAACAGATAAAGAGAGTACTAAAAGTTTCTGGAATAAACTTTCTGAGTCCAAGGGTAGCATGAAGGAATCAGTCAGTTGCCGCCAACTATTGCATTAATATGAAAGCTCTTATTATTCAGCACGAATTCAAAACTCCCCCAGGTTCTACTCTTGAGTGGTTGAATCAACATCGAATTGAACATCAAATTATTCGAATAGACTTGGGTGAGACGCTTCCCTCCGTAGAGGGCCTTGATATTTTATTTATATGTGGTGGTTCAATGGATGTGGATCAGGAAGATAAATTCTCCTGGCTACGTGACGAGAAGAATTTTATTAAAAAATGCTTGAGTAAGAATATCAAAATTGTTGGTTTGTGTTTAGGAAGCCAACTGTTAGCTGAAGCTCTAGGCGCAGAAGTGGGCCCAATGGGTTTTCCTGAGATTGGCTGGCATGAAATTATTGAGATCGATCAAAATAAAAAAGTTGTTTCTAAAATCATGGGTTTTCAGTTTCATAGCTATTGTTTTAAATCAATTCCAGGAACAAATATTTACTTAACAAATTCGATATGGCCGAATCAAGGGTTTCAGTACGAACAAAATATTTTAGCATTTCAGTTTCATCCAGAGGCCGATGAGGATTGGATCAATAAATGCTTGCGAGAGGATCCTTGGCCATCAGGAAAATTTGTTCAAACACGCGATCAAATTCAGAACCAAATGTTTTTGTTAGAGGGACTAAAAATTTTTTACTTTAAGTCCCTTGATAAATTCATTCTTGATAAAAGCCCTCTACAAGGCGCTTAAAGATTTTCCAAGTACTCTTCCAGTTTATCAAACGAGCCTGTCCAACCTTGAGTCATGCCACCTCTTGCTTTGATGAAAGTTTCGAGCTCTTCAGGTGTAACAGATCCGTAAGGCTCCCACGTTATAGTCACTCGTGTTTGTTCAGGGCCGTCTGCTGTGAAAACAACAGTTGTGAGCATTGTTTCGGGCCAAGTGGGTGCCATGGGATGACGAGATATATTTTCATTTTGATCTGTGAATTGTTGAGTGTAGATCAGGGTGTGGGGCTTTTCGACTTTTATATATTCGGCACGGCCATACATAACAATTTTTCCATCATCAGAAGGCATTGAGTAAAATGTTTTTCCTCCGGAACGAATGTCAGCCTTAAAAAAATTCATTTTAAATCCTGTCGGGGCTAACCATTTTGAAAAATGATCAGGATTTGTCCACATCTCAAACATCAAATCGAGGGAAACATTAAAGGATCTATTGATGACAAAGTTTTCTTTCCCATTTGTTTTTTTCTGAAGATACTCTGCAAGTCGATCCCAAGTCGAATTACCCCCAGCATTTTTAATAATACGTCGAGTTTCTTCAAGAGCTTCTGGAGTGGGAAGTGTCATGGTCATATCCATCTTCGTTTTACCTTTCGATTCTGAAAATAAAACGGTGACACGAAAAAGAGGGGCGCGCTCATCGTATCCACCATGGTCATAAACAAGCTTGGCGTAGGGTTCGACTTCAAAATAGAGAGTTTTATTGGGATAATCGACTCCATCAGGTCCATGCATTGTGTAGTGCCAGATTCCACCGACTTTTAGTTCTTTACTGTGAGTGGTAATAGTGAAACCACGCGGCCCCCACCACTTCGCAACTTGCTCGGGATCTGTCCAGGCCTCCCAAACAAGTTTTACGGGAGCATCATAAATACGAGTAATTTTAATCTCATTTGGTTTGTTTGCTGCGGCCATTTTTAGATCCTTTGCTTTTTTGTTTTGTTGTAACGGTTTTTAAATAATCATCTAATCGATCAAGACTTTCTTCCCAAAAGATTCGATACTGTTCCATCCAGTCTGTTGCATCCTTGATGGGGACAACATTGAGTTTGCAGGGACGCCACTGGGCCTCTCGACCTTTTGTGATAAGGCCTGCCTTTTCAAGAACTTTGAGATGTTTGGTAACAGCGGGAAGGCTCATCTCTTTTAGAAAGGGTTTGGCCAAATCCGATACACTGGCCTCACCTTTGGAGAGGCGAGCCAGAAGGGCCCGTCTTGTGGGGTCCGCTAAGGCTGAAAAAGTTTGGCTTAAGGAGTCTTGCATATTTAACTTTCAGGTTAATTAACCATAAGGTTAAATTAAAATAAAGAAAAGTCAAGAGCGAGTGTTGAGGTGTCTCAAGAAGGTTCAAAATGACCTGTAATTTTTCCAATTTCATAAGTTATTTTAGATGTTTATGTGATTCTTTGACTTCGTGATGCAAGACGGGCATTTAGATTTCATGCAAAATAAATTAGTAGGAATTCTTGGAATTGGTCTGATTATTTTAGCGGCCTATGCCTTATCGCGCGATCGCAAAGCGATTCGATGGAAAAGCGTTATCATGGGTCTTATTCTGCAGGTGGGATTTGCCGTAGCCATCTTAGGCATTCCTTCTTTAGGAGTTCCAGGAGTTTTACGTTTTGTTTTTGATGGCCTGAACTTTTTTGTTTCGGGTTTAGTTGATTTTACAAGTGAAGGTTCAAAGTTTTTATTCGGTCCCTTGGCCGAGATTAAAGATCCTTGGGGATTTATTTTTGCTTTTCGAGCATTACCGACCATCGTTTTCTTTTCAGCTCTTATGTCAGGGCTTTATCACTTAGGCATTTTGCAAAGAGTGGTTAAAGTTTTTGCTTTTATTATGCAAAAAACAATGAAAACAAGTGGTGCCGAAACGCTTTCGGGTGCTGCTAATATTTTTATGGGACAAACGGAAGCGCCACTTTTGATCAAACCCTTTATTCCTAAGATGACGAAGTCCGAAATTTACTGCGTGATGGTGGGAGGTATGTGCACCATCGCGGCTGGAGTTGAAGGAGCTTATATTGGGCTTTTGAAAGGTCGAATAGCTGATATTGCGGGCCACTT
Organism: Bdellovibrionales bacterium; assembly: GCA_027320785.1. Classification (GTDB taxonomy): domain Bacteria; phylum Bdellovibrionota; class Bdellovibrionia; order Bdellovibrionales; family Bdellovibrionaceae. The sequence continues at coordinate 599 of DAHVKR010000125.1, read as the reverse complement.
GCTGACGGCGAGTACAATGGGAGCTATTGGTGGCCTTATAATCTCAAAAATCATTTACCCAGAAAAAGAGAAATCAGTGACAGCGGGTAAAGTTGAATTTCATCAAGAAAAAGTAGATTCAAATGTTGTTGAGGCTATTTCGCGTGGAGCTTCGGATGGCATCATGCTGGCCTTGAACGTGGCCGCGATGTTGATCGTGTTTGTTTCTTTGATCGCTATTATTGATGGTGTTGTGGGAAGAATTGGCGTGGCCATGCATTTATCAGAGCCTATTAGCTTTGCCTTTTTAATTGGTAAACTTTGTCAGCCTGTCGCATGGTTGATGGGAGTGCCTTGGAATGAGGCCGCACAAGTAGGACGAGTCATTGGTGAGAAAATTGTAATTAATGAGTTTGTTGGCTATATCGATCTTTCAAGAGAAGCGGCCCACTTGAGCGACCGAACAGTCCTTATTGCATCGTATGCTTTATGCGGCTTTGCGAACTTTTCATCCATTGGAATTCAAATTGGTGGAATTGGTGGTATGGCTCATGAAAAGAAAGCTACAATTGCTCAATTGGGATTTTTAGCCGTGGTCGGTGGAAACCTGGCCTGTTTTT
>DAHVKR010000124.1 GCA_027320785.1 Bdellovibrionales bacterium | reverse complement strand
CATGATATTAATACCATCAGAAGCCAAAATACGAGGTCGCAAAGTCAAAAAGTGAAGGCCATAATTTTTATTGTCAGAAGGACTATTTTCCAATGAAGGATGATTCACACTGATCATTTCAAATCGATAAGTTCCTGACCAATCGACCCCTGCCGCATGCGATATAGCTGAGCAAAGAATCAATAAAAATACTTTTTTCATTCGACCGTCCCTTTATCCAAGACTCCCATCACTTCTGTTTCACGCAAAATAACAAGATCCTGGCCTTGATAGTTGATTTTAGATCCAACGTACTCACCGATTAAAACTTTATCCCCTTTTTTAACATCCATCGGACGCAGCCGGCCTTTCGAGCTCTGATGTCCACGTCCCACCGCAAGCACAACTCCCTCACGATTACCTCCCACATTCACAACTGTGTCAGGAATAATGAGTCCCGCAGGGGTGACTCTTTCGGGAGTCATAATCTGGACAACGATTCGATCATCCAAAGGCATCACAAAGTCAGAAACATCAACCAACTTTTGTTTTTTTTCCGGCTTAAAAAGCTTTACAGGTAAAGTTTTTTTCTGAGTGACGTCTTTCTTCTTCGCAACAACCTTCTTCTGAGGCTTCGTTGTCTTTTTTGCCTTCACCTTCGACTTTGCTTTTGCTGGAGTCTTAATTTTGGATTTTGGTTTAACTTTAGGTTTAGATTTCGCTTTTTTTAGCTTAGCTTTAGCCTTGGCCACGTTTGCCTCTCTCTTCTTCATAGTATTTCTTATAAAGAATATCCCACTCAGGAGACCCTTCGACGACCCCCCTCTTCAGGCTGGCCACCTTTGCTCGGGCTCTCTGATCAATATCTTCATGTTCTTTGACAAAGTCGATGATGGCTTTTTTCGCCCATCTCAATGCTTGGTCATCGTCAGAATAATCCACAAGGTCATCATTCCAAATGCCATCCGTCAAAAGATGTGCCCAATGAGTTTGCCGGTCTTCTGATAAAATCATAGGATCAACTTTCTTTCCTTTGCCATTTGCTTTTTCAAAAGGGGATACATTTTATAGCGCTGGAACTCTCCTGGATTGGTTCTCTCAAGCTCATCCAGCTTAAGATTTACATCGCGTTCCAAATCCAGTTCTTTTTGGTACTCAGCCTTCAAAATCTGAATCATACGGTCTAGGACAAGCTTTTCATCACTTTTAAAGGTGATAATGCCGTTCTTTTTCCAAGCTTCAAGAACTTTGCCTGCAATCATTTGAAGTTGAGTCGTTGATAATTTCATTATTACATGCCAATTTTGAGGTTATGTTTTCGAAACGATTAAACACGCTTTCCTACGGCTTTACAATCTTTATGGCGCTCCTTGTCGTGGGCCCTTTCGCCCATGCTTTCAACATTTTTTCGGTATCTGACGAACTGGATAAAAAACTTAAAGATCAGAAATTCCTACCCACAACAGAGTATTTTGTCGCCTCTCAATGGCTTAAGAAAAATGAATTTATTGTGGGCAAAACCCTCCAGAGCAGATTATTTGAACTTCACTTTCAAGAAAAAGACCGCGAAAACCTCAGAGAAGGTGAATTTCAGATTCTTGACCCCTCTATTTGCCAACAAAAAATGTCCCTCATTGACCCACCCACTAGTTGTCTGCGCTTTCGTGATTTTTCATGGGACGCCGTAGCTGAACCTCCCCTCATTCTTGTGGCTCTCAATAAGGCCAAGGACAACCCCGATGCAGATGAGCAAATCTTTGACATGTGGAATGAAACAAGCTCTCAAGATATCAGGACATGGGCTTTAAAACCCTTTCTACTCGCAGAAACGGTTGGATCCCAACCCATTATGCAAAAACGAGTTGCTCTTTCCGAAATGCCCGCGGCCTGCATGCAAGCCGTCATGTCCATTGAAGACACTTCCTTCCTCGAGCACTCTGGCGTTTCCATAACAGGAACACTCCGTGCCTTATTTAAAAATGTGATCACAGGACGAAAAGCTCAGGGTGGAAGCACGATCACTCAACAGCTCGTTAAAAACTACTTTCTAACTCCCGAAAGGACTTATAAAAGAAAACTCGAGGAGATGCTGATATCTGTTTTGCTCGAATCAAAATACTCCAAAGATCAAATCCTTGAAACCTATCTCAATATTATCTACATGGCTCAAAACGGAGCTTACCAGGTCATAGGCTTTCCAGCTGCTTCAGAATATTACTTTGGAAAACCAATTGAGGATTTGGATGTTCATGAATGTGCCCTGCTTGCAGCCGTGCTGAATGGGCCGGGTGTTTACAATCCCTTTCGACATCCAGAAAGAGCCTTCAGCAGACGAAATCTTGTCTTAGATAAAATGCACGAGCAAAAATACATTACGAATCGTCAATGGCAAATAGCCAAAGCAAAACCACTTCCTAGTCGAACACCTGGACAAGCGAGTGAAACTTCCCCTTACTTTCTCGAAGCTGCACGACAACAAATGGCCAATCTCACGATTCCTCTTGAAAACAAGCGCATCCTTCTAACGCTTGATTTGGCTGCCCAAAGTCAGGCCCAAAACTCTCTTCAAAGTCAATTGGACAAACTAGAATCCCATAATAAATACATCAAAAAAATAAAACTAAAAGAAAAGAAATCTCTCGAAGGAGTTGTCATCTCCTCAGACTATGATGGCAGAGTAACTGTCGGTGTTGGCGGTCGCAGCTTCAAACAAAGTCAATTCAACCGCATGACCATGAGTCATCGTCAAATTGGTTCACTCGTCAAACCCTTTGTTTATCTCACGGCTATAGAAAAAGGCTATAAACCGACTGACATGATTCCAGATGAAAAGTTTGAACTGAAACTTCCCACTGGAAAAGTCTGGTCTCCCGAAAACTATGAAAAAAAATACCTCGGCCAAGTCCCCGTCTATTACGCTCTTAAAAACAGTCTCAATGCAGCTACTGCAAAACTTGGTCTCGATATTGGGCTTGATCCCATTATTGATACTCTGAAGGCAGCTGGAGTAAAGAGTGATATTCCAAACCTTCCCTCTCTGACGTTGGGTGCGGTTGAGCTCACCCCCGTCGAGGTTCTTCAAATATATTTAACACTTTCTCAAATGGGCAAAAGCCCTACACCGAGCTTTATTGAAGGCATATGGGATAACGAACAAAAACAACTCTTCCAACTTCAAAACGACTCTCCTACAGAGTATCTTAGCCCTGTTTCAACAGCTATTACCGTAGGTATGATGAAACAAACTCTCATCTCAGGAACAGCCGCCTATGCAGGCTCCAAAGGCCTCCGTGATACTTGGGCTGGAAAAACAGGCACGACAAGCGATTATCGCGATACATGGTTTGCGGGCTTTAGCCCCTTTGAAACAACAGTCGTATGGGTTGGCTATGATGACAATACTCCAACAAAACTAACAGGCGCCTCAGGATCCGTTCCCGTGTGGACGGACTATACTCTTTGGTCGAAACAAAGATTTCCTCTCACTGACTTTAAGTGGCCGAGTGGAGTCGAAGAAAAAACCATCGAAAAAAAGGATTTAGAGGACAAAGGTTTTCAACTTGAAAAGCAGGACGAGTTTAAACTTATTTTCAAGCGAACTCTATTCGGGCTTTAAAACTAAACCTGAACTTCCATTCCCTCAAAAGCAAATTCCCACTGAACTCGAGGAAGTGATTCCTGTTTCTCCTGAGACTTCGTGAGTCGGTAATTATAATAAGTCTCCGTTTGCTTCTGAAGGTCTTGAACCGTCATGATCGTCGCACCTGGATCATGATGAGCAAAGATCACACGATCAATCCCTTCACGAAAAGCAATGTCGAGACCTATTTGGGCTGCGCTATGTCCCCAGTTTGCCTTTTCAGCTAACTCTGGAAATGTGTACTGAGCATCAAAATACATCAAATTGGAATTTTGATAGAGAGGAAGATCTTCGCCCAACTCTTCACGGCTCACACGAGTCGCCTCTGTGTCCACACAGTGAGAGTATGTGCGGCCACCGCATTCAATTTTATAGCCCCAGCAAGGATCTGGGTGATCTAATTTATAAGGAGTAATTTGAAATCCTTCGACCTCGATAGGTTTTCTAGGCTCCAGCACATGGAAAAAAACTTTCGCCTGCAAAGCCTCGAAGGCAACAGGGAAATAAGGTTTCATAAAAACACCCCGAATCAGCTTTTCGAGTTCGGGTTGAACCGCATAATAATGAATCTGACTACCTGGTAAAAAATGAGGTGTAAAAAAAGGCAAACCGATCACATGATCCCAGTGGAAGTGAGTTATAAAAATGTGGTAAGGCCCTCGGGCTCGGCCATACGTTCCGCTCATAATTTTTTCACTTAAATTTCGAATGCCACTGCCACCATCAATGATGATAGTCGAACTGTTGTTCGTTACTTCTGCACAAGTCGTAGCTGTTCCATATCCTCCGACAGTTGGGATCGGCATGGACGTTAAAAATTTTTGGATTTGAGCGGGCTCACGGTACCCCATAGAGAAAAAGTTTCTCATCAAACCTTCTATATGAAGCATCCATCCCTCTGGCTCATTTGCCGATGGAATAGACCCCCGCACTCCCCAATATTTCACATTCATGGACATATCTCTATGTTGACGAATGGTTATCTTGCCCTCAATGAGATTGAAGGTTTTCAGAACTAACATCCAGTTACCTGTCTATCTTTTAAACACTGCTCAGTAAATCGTGACCTTTTAGGGCGCCCCCCTTAAATGACGAGTCTTTAGTCGAATATATGGGCATTTGTGGAAATTTTTCCGGCTTATTCCTTGCTCTTATAGGATCTGACTCATTTTAACAGGTGGATTTATGAAAAAAAACCTTTCTCATGTCATTCTCACAATTCCTTTTATTTTCGGCACTTCCTATTCCTTTGCCGCCTCAGAATCCAGTCCCTATGAGAATGTTCTATCGCAAATGAGTCCACAAATAGTCGTAACGGAAGCGACTCAAAAAGATAGCCCCCTTAAAAAAATATCAGATGTGATTGATAAACTTTGTGGCCCTGATGAAAGAAATCCTCAAACAAGAGAAATTACGAACCCCTCTTTTTTAGACTCCATGAAAATCTATAAAGACCACGAAAGCCAACTTCAAAAAGAGATTTCTCGCTACCGTATTAGTCTTTCCCTTGGAAAATTAGCGAGCTTCATTAATATCAAAGACTTTCTGATAGGCGGTGTGGATTACCAATACTCTGTTGAGCCCGCCTTCCGAAATAACGAACAGCTTCGTAAAGATGTCT
>DAHVKR010000123.1 GCA_027320785.1 Bdellovibrionales bacterium | reverse complement strand
GTGGCTTTCTGGCTTGCAAGAGATTTGTCACACACGTTACTGGGTTTGCCACCCTCGTAGGAGCTGAAATTTCACAGGATCATTTAATTGAAGCCTTTAGTTATTTTACTGTTCCACTCTTTTTTATTATTGGAGCCATGCTGTCAGGTGTTTTGATTGATCTCCGACTCCTGGAAAACAAAAAACCCCTCTATCATATTAGTTTTGGGCTTTTATTTATTATTATTTCCATCGTTTTCTTTATGGGTATTGCCAATCAATTTGGGCCCTTTGGTGAGTCTCTAGATTTGACTCGAGACTACCCTATGCTTTCCCTTTTAGCTCTGGCAAGCGGAATGCTCAATGCAACTGTCACTTCAGCCTATGGTGCTGTTGTCCGAACCACACATTTAACAGGGATCACAACGGACCTCGGTATTGGTTTTTCAAGGTTACTCTTTGGCTTTCTTAAGTCTCGACCAGTCGGACATGAGTTCAAAGCCAGTCTCATGAGACTTGGAATTATCATGGCCTTTATCTCAGGATCCGTTGTCGCTGGTGTTGTCTTTATACGAATCCACTATTGGGGATTTTTAATCCCGTTTTCCATGAGTCTGATCCTTTGGTTATATTATCTTGGCCTTTTTTATAAAAAAGGTGCACAATTTGATAAGCCATGATTGATGTCGGAAACTCAGCTTTTATTATACTCATTGCGGGTATAGCATTCTTTCATTATGGAATGACCCTAGCCGGCCAATCTCTCGAAAAACTTTTAGCCTCACGCATTTCCAACCTTATGAATAAAGTTTCCGATAACAACTTCCTCTCCATAGTTGTCGGAATCTCTATTACAACTCTCTTGCAAAGCTCTGGCGCTGCCACCTCCATGCTCGTAGGGTTGGGCTCTGCTCGCGTCATCAATCTTCGACAGGTGATGGGTGTCATCATCGGAACAGCGGTAGGTTCCACCCTCACTGTTCAGCTGATCTCTTTCAATTTAGCCAGTGTAGCTCTTCCAATCTTTATCATCGCCTTCGCTTTTTACTATCAAAGCAAAAAACCTGGCGTTAAAAGTTTAGCTTTGGCATTCATGGGTTTTTCTATCCTTTTCATTGGTATGAAAATGATGGGAGATAGTTCTCGTCATTTCGTTGAAAACCCTCTATTCAGTGGTTTCTTTGAAACTCTTCGCGAAAACCCCGGCTATTCACTTCTTGTCTCCATTTTATTCTGCGCCTTTGTTCACTCTTCAGCTGTCACTATTGGTCTTGCCATGTCCTTAGCTTCAGCCCATGCCATCAGCATTCACGATGCCATGCTTTGGGTTTACGGCGCCAATATAGGAACAACTTCAACGGCTCTGATTGCAGCGGCGGGCTCTAATCACATCGGCAAACAAGTTGCGTGGGCTCATTTTTTCTACAAAACAATTAGTGTTTTTATCTTTTATCCCTTCACTAATCTCTTTTTAAACTTATTGGATATTTTCAATTTATCCCCTTCACGCCTTGTGGCGAATGGTCATCTTATTTTTAATGTGATCTCGGCTATTATCTTTTTCCCCTTCATCAATAAGGGCGCTGCTCTTATTCAAAAAATGTTTCCCAAAAGCCCTCAGGATGAATTCGGAGCTGATTACCTTCGACTCAACCACTACCAGAGCTCTTCACTAGCCGCTTCCTATGCAAAAAGAGAAATCATGCGAACAGCTGATATTGTGGTCTCGATGATCACAGACTCCATCAAGCTTTTTGCCAGTACGGATCCTACCCTGATTGAGTCCATTAAGGATCGAGACAACAAAGTCGATTTCCTTTATCGAGAAACGAAAATGTTTCTCTTGGATCAAGCCAACAAATCTAACACGGAAGTTCAACAAAGCATTCTCAATATGATTATGTTCATATCAGACCTAGAGCGAGCTGCAGATGCTATTGACATCAACATTGTGGCTCTGGCCATCAAAAAACAAGCACTTAAACTCGAGTTCTCAGAAGAGGGATGGTGTGAAATAAAAAACATGCATTCTCAAACCGTAAAAGTCGTCAGTATGGGAATTAATGCTTATCAAACTCGTGAACTCGCAGCTGATGCTATCAAACTCAAACGAGATCTTGCTAAACTTGAAATTAACTTACGCGAAAACCATATTGGACGCTTGAATCGTGGCCTTCGTGACTCAATTAATACAAGTTCCATTCACTTGGACCTTCTCAGCGAATACCGCCGGATTGCTTCTCTTGTTTGTAATCACGCATATAATATTAAATAGGAAATTTTATGAGACAACTTGCCACCATTGGTATGCTTTTTCTCTCTAATATATTTATGACTTTCGCATGGTATGGCCATCTTAAGAACTTAAAAACATCTCCACTTTGGCTCGTTATTCTCATTAGCTGGAGTATTGCCTTTTTTGAGTATTGCCTGCAGGTTCCAGCCAATCGAGTTGGATCTGATGTATTTTCACTTCCTCAACTTAAAATTACCCAAGAGATTATCACGATGATCGTATTTGCCGGATTCTCAATGATCTACATGGAAGTTCCGCTCAAATTAGATTATCTATGGGCCAGCTTATGTATGATTGGTGCGGCCTATTTTATATTCAGGTAGCGGATTTTCCTACTGAACAGGGCGTACTTTCACGCGTGCAACTAATATGGATTCATATTCTTCAGATATTTTTTTTAAGATCTTTTCTCCGAAAGAACGAGGATTAATTTTAAAGTCTTCCAAACTACAAGTCGGAACAGGAGTTCCCTGATTTGATATATTAACTGCAAAATGAACCAGCGTAGAAATGGAAGATGAGGTTGCAATACTAATGGAAAGTTTTTTCTTTTCCCAGTACAGATCATCTCCCTCTCGCTCGAGTTTTTTTTGAGTTAATTGGTAAATCTCATCCGAAATTAAAGTTGCCAATAATCTTTGCAAGAAAATACCACTGACAAGCTCTCGATCAAATATTTCAAAGATAAAGTGAAGCATTTCAGAGCCTCGGATTTCAGAACGCTCAAGAAGGTCTTCGCCATCCACCATATGATCAAATGAAATATTACAGGGTCCTATGAAAGCTAAAGCTGAGTCCCCTTGAACCTTGTGAGTCAAATATGTGTAAAGAGAATGTAACTGAGTTCCATCGTAGGTCATTCGTTCATTTAAAAATAAAGTTTTCATTGTGGGAACCTCAATCCATTGGCTTCAAATGCTCGACGAGCTCGTTGACAAGACTCACACTGACCACACCAAATATCCAAAGCTTGATAGCAAGGCCAAATATTTTTAAAATCAACTTTTAACTCAAGTCCTCTTTTGACAATTTCAGTCTTGTTAAGTTGAGTTGTAAAACAGAAAGATTTGACCTGATTCGAAGTTGAAAAAGAAAAGCTTTTGGTGAGCTGGTCTAAAAAACCTTGAGAGTTGTCGGGGAACGTTGCGGCTTCTTCAAGATTAAAACCTGGCACCACCGTGTCTGCTCCTAATGCTTCAGCAAAGCCAGCAGCCACATTAAGAAATATCCCGTTTCGATTCGGGACCCAAACAGAGCGTGCAGTTTTTTGGGATGTTTGCTCATCATCAATTGAAACTTGCTCTTTTAAAGGTAAAGACTTTTGAATATCTACGAGGGAAGATTTTCCAAAATCCCTAAAAAAATCGAGTTTTACTACTTTATGTAGAACTTTTTTTTCTTGAGCTATTTTTTGACTACAGGCTACCTCTTTGGAAGCTGCCCTTTGCCCATAATCAAAAGTTAAGGCTAACTTCACTTCGCCATGAGACAAAGCCTCATAAAAATTCACAGTGGAATCAAGGCCCGAAGAAAGCAGAACTACTGATTTCATTGCGAGACCCTCACATCTTCCAGCATAAGCTGCAAAGATCTTCGACCGCGCCATTCATGTATTTGAAGCTCTGCCAAAATATCAAGCGCAGAGTCTTCTTTTGTGTTTTTGATAATTTCCATTTGACGAGTAGTTGGACTAAAGAGAAGAGCTTCTCTTTCTTGACCTTCTTGCGACAGAACAATTTTAACGTGTCCACCCTTGAGATTCTGTATCTTTTTAACTTGAACGTCTGTAATCAGAAAAAGTGGTCTTTCAAATCCCACACCAAAGGGTTCTAATCTATCGAACCAATTCATCAATTCAAAATCGAACTCACGAAACTGAAGAGTTGCATCATAGTAATATTTTTTTGTGGCCTGCGCTGTTGTTAGAAAAAACTTTTCAAGCCCTTCCACGAAAGACCCTATGGATTCTTGAGCTAATTCGAATCCCGCAGCTCGCGCGTGTCCCCCATGACGAAGTAAATGAGATGAAACAGAATCCAGAGCTTCCACTAAAGAATTTTCTACATTATCTGGTAGACGAGCGCTTCCTACCATTTTTCCTTCTTCAACATCTAAGCTCGCCACAAAGGCCGGCTTTGATGTTTGCTGAGCTAAACTCGTTGCGATTAGGCCAATCACACCTCGATGAAAATTATCTGAATATACAAAAACAAAGGGTCTTAAAGTTTGAGATTGAGCTTTCTCTACTGCTTCCTTGAGAGCCTCTGCTTGTAGAGATACCCTTTCTTGATTTTGTAAAAGAGCCTGCTGAACAAGATTTTGTGCTTTTGCAATATCTTCCTCTAAATATAAATCAAGTGGAAGAACTTCCCCTTCAAGTCGAGAGAGTGCATTTAACTTAGGCGCAAAGCGAATGGCCACATCACTGCTGTTTAAATTTTTACCAGACAAATGAAGTGCGGATAAAAGGGCTGACAGTGCAGGTCTTGATGTTTGAGAAAGACTTTTGAATCCTGCTTGTACAAGAACTCGATTGTCTTGAACCAACGGCACCATGTCCGTTAATGTCGCAATTGTAAAACAATCTAAAAGCTCTTTCAGATTTAATTTTTCAGGAGTTCCTAACTTGTGATCTGTTAAGTGACGCTTCAAAGCTCTCATCAATGTAAAAGCGACCCCGGCTCCACTGAGATATCCTAAACCAGATGTGTCTCCTTTTTGGTTAGGATTTACGATGACCTTTGCTGTTGGAAGCTCATGAGCAGGCAAGTGATGATCTGTGATAATCACTTCGACTCCTAACTCAACAGCTCTTTGACAGGCTTTTAAGGCTGTAATACCCACATCGCACGTTACAATCAAACTCACTGACTGATTTTTAAGATCTTCAACAATATGAGAATGAAACCCATAGCCATCTTTAAGACGTCGAGGCTGACTAACTACCAAGTTTTGATAGCCTAATTGAGCCAGAC
>DAHVKR010000122.1 GCA_027320785.1 Bdellovibrionales bacterium | reverse complement strand
ATAGCAGGTGGCGAAGATCGCCACCTTGCCCAGCGCGCGTCCGGCCGGCCGCGCGGAGCCCACGGCGCTGGCATGCTTGAGGCGCTTGCGCGCGGTGGCGCTGTGGCAAAGTCCTCAGTATTACTGAGGTTACAGGCATGCAAGGCGATGCTATCAGCATGGGGGAAATTTTTAAATTTAAAGAGACTGGCTACGATAAAAACCGCCGAATATTGGGACAGTTTCAAGCTCTTGGTTATATTCCCACATTTATTCAAAAGTTAAATGACAAAGGGGTCATTGTTCCTCGAGATCTTTTCTCTAACGAGGCAAAAGGTCCTGGCTCCGGCGGATCTAGCTCGCCCACAAATCAGCAGGTCAAAGGTCAGACTGTAACGAAGAAGGTCGGATAGGAGGATAAATGTCGCTTTTATATAAAGACTATATTTTTATTCCTCTTATCGCGATTGCCGTCATCCTGATTGTTTACAACTCAGCCGATACCGTCATCGACTATCTCAGTAAAAAAAGCCTGGGCAAAAAAGACGACGTTATAAAATACTTAAAACTCATGTCAGACAAGGTTGATGAAAAGCGCGTAACTCTTTTAATGCTGCTTATGAGTTTCGGCATGGGCGCGGCCTTTTTTGTTTTGTTTTTCCCTAATATTATTGCGGGACTTATCATCGGATCCATTGTCACGATGATTGGCTGGTCCTTGCCTCTTATTATCGTTAAAGGTCTTTACGAAAGACGCTGCGACCGCGTGGTAGATCAGCTCGTAGATGGTTTAACGATTATGTCCAATGGAATAAAAAGCCAGACAAACGTCGCGCAGAGTATGGAGCGTGTCACTGAAATTATGGCAAATCCACTTAAAAATGAATTTCAAAAAGTTCTTTCTGCTCAACAACTAGGTCAGAGTTTCGAAAATGCTTTAATTGATATGGGAGTTCGCGTTCCACGCCCTGATGTTCAAATGCTCGTCACAGCTATCAATATTCTTAAAGAAACGGGCGGAGATTTAAGTCAAACCTTCGATAGCATCGTCTTCACTATTCGCGAGAGGCAAAAACTAGAGAAAAAAATCCAAGCTTTAACAGCCATGGGGCGCTTTCAAGGCCTTATTGTTACACTCATCCCATTCGTTCTTGCCATTGTCTTCTTCATCATAGATCCAAAAATGATGATGCCTATGTTTACCACGACTTTGGGCTTATTCATGATTGCCTTCATGATAGGACTACAAGTTATTGGTGGCTTCTTAATACGTAAAATTGTTACAATCAAAGTGTAGGCATTGAAGCCTTAAGAATTATTTAATCGTTTGGCCAATTTAATTGGTCCTCAAGGATGAGGTGTAACGAAATGAAGTCATCGTTGATTGTTGCCGTTTTTGCATGGGGCATTCTTTTTTCATCAATTTCAAACGCTGTTGTCGATATGAAGAATGCCAACTTCTCTCAAACCTGGGTAGACGCCGAAGTCCCGGGAGTGGGCTATGACCTAAAAGTCCAAAGGACATACAATAGTCGCTCACTTTTTAATGGAATCTTTGGTTTTGGTTGGTGTTCTGACTTTGAGACGCGCATGACAATTACCGCCGAAGGTAATCTTAAAATCACCGAGTGCGGAGCCGGGCAAGAAGTTTTTTTCTCCCCTCGTGAAGTTTCACGAAAGGATGTTCAGCAGACAATTCAAAAAATTATTGCCAAAATGAAAGCTGAAAAATCTGTTGGGCGCAACGAGGCTTACTACAAAAGGCTCGCGTCTGATCTTCTCGAGCTCGACGTTAAAAGAGCACAGATGGCGCAGCACTACGGCGTATTGATTCCAATTAAAGAGGGTACTCGTTTTTATGCAAACGGCCGCGATGTCGAGTACATTGTTTTTCAAAAAAATTATTATACGCGTTCTTTGGCAGATGGTAGCAGTCAGCGTTTTGATACCAAAGGACACATGACCTACATGTATGACAAAAATGGGAACTATTTAAAGTTTGATTACAATAACGACACGATGACACAAGCTATGGATAACAATGGCCGCCGCTTAAACTTTCGTTATTATTCGAATCGAAAAGTTAAAGAAATTACGGGCCCCAACAGCTTAAAAGTTGAATACAAATTCAACCAAGATGACTTGGATTATGTTAAGAATGCCTGGAAGAACGTTTACACTTACAAGTATGATGAACTTCACAATCTCGTAAAGGCCACATGGCCTGACAGGACTTCTATTTCATTGAAGTATGATACGAATCGAGATTGGGTAACTTCATTTGTCGACAGAAACCGTTGCGTAGAATCCTATAAGTACGAGCTCTCAAAAGAAAACCCAAAGGGACACTATTGGTCCACTGTTAAAAAAGTTTGCGGCAAAGAAGTTGTCGCGGATGATAAATACGAATTTTGGTATAAACAGCGCCCCGATGGAGAGTGGGCTCTTTCTCGTATCCAGTCTGACGTTAAAGGAAATGTAGTCGATATTACTTACGATGATATGTCTGGAAAGCCTTTAGCTATTCGAAAAAATCAAGATCGCGTCGCTTTCGAGTATTATTCGAATGGACTTGTTAAAACAAAAGCTACTTCAAACACAAAGCAAACGTTTAAATATAATACTTCAAATAACAAAATCGCCGAGGTCATTTCTGAGTACTATAATGGAAAAGGTAAGCGAGTATCCATTCGCACAACGTCTTTTAAGTATGATAATAAAGGCAACTTGATCTATGCGCAAAACAGTGATGGTCAAAAAGTAAATATGACTTATGATAATCGTGGACGAATTGCCTCAATTAAGGATCAAGCAAAAAAATTGGTCAAAATTACTTACGAAGAGCGATATGGAAAGCCTTATATCGTGACTCGTCCAGGACTTGGCACTATCAAGGTTCTTTACAAATCAAATGGTGAGATTGCCAAAGTGGATAGTAAAGATGGTCCCACTGTAGCTCTTCAGGTAGCCTCAACATTTAACAATATGCTGGACATTATAGCCCCAGCTACGACAGATATTTATCTCTAAGGAGTCGAAGATGAAATTATTAGCTTTAATTTTAGTTCTTGTTGCTGGCTTTGTAGCCCACGCTCAAGATGACAAAGCCACCTCAGAGAAAACCCCTGCCGAGCAATTTATTGATAATCACTTTAATAAAGAAGATCCAAATATGTCCATTGGAATGGATGAGTATACCCAGGCCTCGGCTGTGGACACAACGGGCACCTTCCAGGGAGTTGTTAGCAAACTCGCCAGCGTTAAGACACCTCAAAGCTGTCCTAGCTGCAACCTCCACCGTCAACTCGACAGCGTGGACGAAAATGGTGATATCTCTTCTTCCGAGAAGTCTACGCCCTCCACTGGCGACGAGCAAAAAGCTCAAAAGTAACTCAATCTTAGGGCTATCTGGAACAGATAGCCCTTTAAGATACATTTTAGCGAACCCATTACTCTCAATTCATACCCAAAAACATCATCCAGCCAATTTACGCTCCACAGGCGTTGAACTTGTAGACGTCTCAATTTGAAACGCCAGCCTAACCCACTGGAATCACAAGTTATTTTATTCTCATTATGAGACCCCCCCTGGCATCAGTCTCGCAATGTCTAGTTATAAGTAGGAAACCCTATAAAGGAGGGATTTATATGAAAACTCTAATGACTCTACTTGTTCTCGGTGTGAGCGCCATGGCTTTTGGTGCGGTTCAACAGGTCAGCAACTCAAGCTGCCCCATGAGAAACCAAGATCGCCTAGTAGCCAATACCAATCCACCCAAGGTTTCGTATTCTTATACGAAAACAGCTAGGACTGAAAGCAAGTCATCAGCTTCTAAAGCTCGACGCTAATTATCTCTCCGCATCTTGAGAGTCGTGCCTTTTTAAATAGGGCGACTCTGAAGAAAAGCGGATGGATTTTGTCGTGTTGATAATTAAATTTCGAGCATACCCATAGCCCTCGTGCAGGGCTCGTGCTCCACCAGCTGAAGCTTGTTGTAAATATTCCACCGCCGCTGAGCTTTTTAAAAAATGCTGAACTCTCGCCTCGAGAGAAACATTTGATACTTTTATTTGCATAAAAAAAGAAATCAAAAGCGTATAAGCAAAACACTTCACCACAAATATAAAATCAGACATGATTTTGATCCTTCCGTGATAAAATCAATTTATCAATCACAAGTTCAATTTCTTCTTTTGAAAATGGTTTCGTGAGATAATGATGAACTCCCTTACTTAGAGCCTCATCCATGACCTCTTGCTGATCCAAAGTCGAGCAGGCCACAATTTTAATATCCGGCCAAATTTCACGTAACTCTTCTAAAATTTCCAGCCCATTTTTAATAGGCATGACCATATCAAGAAAAAGAAGATCGGGTAGAGTCTGCTTTACGATACTTAAAGCGTCTCTCCCATTTTCGCCTTCTCCAACACAAGAACCACCCAAACGCTCACCAATGTTTTTGATGATCTCGCGAATAAAGGCAGCATCATCCACTACGACAAATCTAAACTTCATGCTCTTATTTTAGTCTGTTTCCATTTAACTGGACGAGAACAATCTATTACGACTAGACCAAAGGTGAATTCGAAGAGGGTCTTCTTTACCGTGTAGTCAAAAGAAATGACAATTAAATCATCGTGTTACGACATCTTTTTGTAAGTCTACTATTTGTATGTTTTTCGATTTTTGCACACGCGCAAGCTGGCGCATCCGTACAGTTTAAAAGTGACGATGACCAGCGACTTCATATTGATAATATTGCCGTCGTGCCCGTCCTCGACAATGTGAACAATGTCTACTCTAAAACTCTCACGGATTGGCTCACCAAAAAAATCACAGCTGATCATCAGTGGAATCCCATTTTATATTCAAAAGAATTAAAATCAGATTATTTAGAACCACAAGAAGCACATCAAATTATGTTAGAAACGAAATCTCAGGCTGTTGTCACCTCTCGAGTTCTTCGCGGCCCTCAAGGTCTGAGCTACCGTATGTCTCTTTACGTCGGAACTGATGGCTTACCTCTCGTAACAGAATCCACCACATCTGCCAAATTTGATTCCATCCAAGATATCACAAAAGAATATAAGAATTTATATGAAGTTGTTCATAGTCGACTACCCATTGATGGCGAAGTTTTAAGCCGCGATGGTAATGATGTCACAATTAATGTTGGAAAAAATTGGCACTTACGTTCTGGACAAACTGTTGATGCTGTTCAAATTCTTAAAATTCAAAGGCATCCCAAGCTTTATTTTATGGTGGGAGCAGAA